>CAYYQS010000224.1:0-1516 GCA_964472555.1 uncultured Bacteroides sp. | reverse complement strand
GTCCACCTGAAGCGCGGCCTTCACCACCACCCATGGGGTGATCGACAGGGTTCATCACTACGCCGCGGTTGCGGGGACGACGGCCGAGCCAGCGGCTGCGACCGGCCTTGCCGGAGCGTTCGAGCGAGTGCTCGCTGTTGCCTACGGTGCCGATGGTGGCCTTGCAGGTAGCGAGGATCTTGCGTGTTTCGCCTGAAGGGAGTTTGATAATTGCATAGTTGCCTTCGCGCGACACGAGCTGAGCGAAGGTACCGGCCGAACGAGCCATGAAGGCGCCCTGGCCGGGACGAAGTTCAATGTTGTGGATGACGGTACCGACGGGGATTTTGCTGAGAGGAAGTGCATTACCGATTTCGGGAGCTGCGTCGGGGCCGCTTACCACTGTCTGACCGACTTCGAGGCCGTTGGGTGCAATGATATAAGCCTTGGCACCGTCTACGTAGTAAAGCAGGGCGATACGGGCCGAACGGTTAGGATCGTACTCGATCGACTTTACTACTGCGGGAACTCCATCTTTGTTTCTCTTAAAGTCTATGATACGGTATTTTTTCTTGTGGCCACCACCAAGGTAACGGGTGGTGAGGTGACCTTCGGCGTTACGACCGCCAGTAGATTTTTTACCGACTGTAAGAGATTTCTCCGGTGTTGTAGCAGTGATCGTACCTTTAAATACACCGATAACTTTGTGTCTCTGGCCCGGAGTTGTGGGCTTGAATTTTCTTACTGCCATTGTGTTAGTTAAATATTGCTGTAAAAGTCAATTACTTGATCGTCAGCGAGGGTGATGAAAGCTTTCTTCCAGCGGTTTGTCTTGCCGCGGAGAAGTCCGCTCTTTGTCCAACGCGATTTGTTTTTGCCGCGTACTACGGCTGTGTTCACGTTCACTACCTTAACGCCATAAAGCTGCTCCACCAGGTCTTTGATTTGGTGCTTGTTAGCCTCGGGCGAAACGCGGAAGGTGTAGCGGTTGAGCTTTTCTGTCAGCTTGGTCGCCTTTTCCGTGATGATGGGTGCGATTGTTATTTCCATTGTTTGTTTCTTCCTTTAGAGGGCTTATTAAAGCTTGTTGATGATCTCAAGACCCTTTTCGGTGATTACGAGGGCGTTATTGTTCATGAGCACGTAGGTGTTCAGATCCTTGGCACTCGCAAGACGGGTGTTGGGGATATTACGTGCCGACAGGTAAACGTTTTCGTTCTTGTCGGCCAGTACGAACAGGCTCTTCTTGTCGTCGACCTTGAGGTTCTTGGTGATAGCCACGAAGTCCTTGGTCTTGGGGGCGTTGAGGGCGATGTCCTCAACGATGACGATCTGGTTGTCGAGGGCCTTCTGCGACAGGGCCGAGCGACGGGCCAGATTCTTGAGCTTCTGGTTGAGCTTGAAGCGATAGTCGCGGGGACGGGGACCGAATACACGACCGCCGCCTACGAGTACGGGCGAGTTGATATCACCGATACGGCTGCCGCCGCCACCTTTCTGCTTGTGGAGTTTGCGGGTAGAGCCGGAAACTTCGCTG
>CAYYQS010000223.1:0-1549 GCA_964472555.1 uncultured Bacteroides sp. | reverse complement strand
GATCTCTCCAAGGGCATGGACAACACGCGCGTGATTCTCGCCGACTCGGGGCGCTTCAACTTTACGGAAGATAAAACACGCCTTTTCATCCACCTTTACAGCGGCGAGATGTTCGAGAACATGCGCGACAACACCATGGGAAGTACCTCCGGCGACAGATACCTTCCCTTCCGGCGTGAGCACTTCTCCGAGAAAGAGGTTTATTTCCCCTTCGATGCTAACTTCAACCGCATCGACGAAGGCGGTATGAGAAGTCAGTTCATAGGGCAGAATATCAGTCAGCTCCGACACTCTATCGACTCTCTTACACGTCAGGTCGACTCCATAGGTAATAACTACGCCAACGAGATTCTCGGCACTCCGCGTTTCGGCCTGTATCCCTCCATAAATATGGAAGACGGCAGGCGCGTTATCACCCAGAAGCCCGACATTATTCTCGAAAAGCCTCTCGACGTCGATTCGCTTTTCACCTCACCCAATCCGGGCTACGCCAAGACCTACGTCACCCAGGCTCTCGCCAAAGCAAAGAGAGAGAAGCAGGAATTCCAGTACCGCAGCCTTGCACTTACCGAGCAGGCCAAGCTCATGCGGCGCCACGACATCGAGATGCAGCGCAAATTCACCCTCTCATTCGCCTGTATCATCTTCTTTTTCATCGGCGCACCTCTCGGGGCAATCATCAAAAAGGGCGGTATCGGCACACCCCTCGTTATCTCCGTGCTGCTCTTCATTGTCTACTTCATTATCGACAATGCCGGTTTCAAAATGGCTCGCGACGGAAAGCTTCCCGTCTGGGAAGGCGTATGGCTCAGCTCTATGGTACTACTGCCACTCGGCATATTCTTCACCTACAAGGCTGTGGGCGACTCCGCAGTGTTCAATATCGACGCCTACCGAAACTTCTTCAACCGATTCTTCGGCAAGGGGCTGCAGCGCTCCCTCACGCTCAAGGAAGTACGAATGACCGAGGTGGTGCCCGACCAGGCGATTGCCATGGCAGCGAGGTTCCGCGCCCTCGTAATGCAGGAACAGGCCCGCTTGAAAGGCAAGTCAAGAATTGCGAAACTGATCGACACAGCCACTGCCCGGCGCCTTCAGGAGCCCTTGAACAAACTCATCGACTATATCTCCAATACTTCAGATATCTACACCATAAACATTCTCAATCAATATCCGTTTAATCCTACGGCACGCTCAGTCGACGCCGTTCTGGCAAATACCGACCGGCTTCTCGACCGCCTCGGTGCCACTCCCGACGTGATAAACACTATACCTAACGATGATGGAAGACAAAATCAAGCTTGACAGCATTCAGGACGCTATCCACGATTTCCGACAGGGAAAAATGATTATAGTTGTCGACGACGAAGACCGCGAGAACGAAGGCGACATCATTGTCGCTGCCGAAAAGATCACTCCCGAGCAGGTGAATTTCATGCTCAAAAATGCGCGTGGTCTGCTCTGCGCGCCTATCACAATGTCGCGCTGCGCCGAGCTCGACCTGCCACGTCAGGTCGAGAACAACACCTCTATGCTCGGCACTCCTTTC
>CAYYQS010000222.1:0-1554 GCA_964472555.1 uncultured Bacteroides sp. | reverse complement strand
ACAAGGGTAAATCATACACCAACTGGCCCAACTGCATGAACATGTTTGACGGCTTCGTCTACTGGTCACACGTCGCAGGCCGTGGCAATGTGATTCTCGACGGCGACTTCATCCGCCTCAACACTTTCAGCACCGATGCCGAGAAAGAGACCGTGGTCTCACTTCAGCTCATGGCAGGAGGCCCGGTAACCGTTGCCGACCAGTACCACAATATCGGCGATAACCTCAAGTTCTACACAAACGCCGAACTCCTCGAACTCAACACCGACGGCTTCGTAGGCAAGCCCCTCAGCGACAAGCTCAACGACCGCAGCAACGAAATCTGGTACGGACAGATGAGCAACGGCGACTATGTGGTAGGACTTTTCAACCGCGACGACTCTCCCCGCAACTATGCTCTGGCTCTATCCGACTTAGGAATCTCCGGCAGCTGGAACGCCCGCGACCTCTGGCGTCATACCACTGAGAACAATGTTTCAAGCCTGAGCGCAACCGTCCCCGCTCATGGTTGCAAGATAGTACGCCTCTCTAAATAAGCCTCTTAGAATATGAACATATCACGTAGCATAGCTACGGCGCTTGCCGTAGCGGGCACCCTCTGTATCTATGCCGGTGCCGCAGAAATCGCCTCTCCCTCCGGAATCGTCAGCCTTCGCGCCGACGTAATCGACGGTGTACCGACCTATAGCGTGGACTACAAAGGAAAAGCTGTCATCCTCCCTTCCACACTCGGTCTCGAACTCGCCGACGGACCAGACATGACCTCCGGATTTGTACTCACCGACACGGTAAAGACGACCTTCGACGAAGTCTGGCACCCGGTCTGGGGAGAAAACAGCAGCATCCGCAACCATTACAACGAACTTCTCCTCTGCATGGATCAGCCTGAGCACTACCGCAAAATGGACATCCGCTTCCGCGTCTACGACGACGGCGTGGGGCTGCGCTACGAATTCCCCGAGAACGGCGTGCTTACCTACTTCGTAATCAAGGAAGAGAAGACTCAGTTCGCCATGACGGGCGACCACACCGCATGGTGGATAGCCGGTGACTACGACACTCAGGAATATGACTATACCGAAAGCCGACTCTCCGAAATCCGCTCCCTTATGGACGGTGCTATCTGCGACAACGCTTCGCAGACGCAGTTCTCGCCCACCGGAGTGCAGACTTCACTCCAGATGAAGACCGACGACGGCCTCTACATCAACCTTCACGAAGCGGCACTGGTCGACTACGCCTGCATGCACCTCGACCTCGACGACAAAAACATGATCTTCACATCGTGGCTTACCCCCGACGCTCAGGGTCTGAAAGGATATCAGCAGGTACCGTGTCATTCGCCATGGCGTACGATCATGGTAAGCGACGATGCCCGCGACATACTCGCCTCCAACCTCATCCTCAACCTCAACGATCCCTGCGCCTACGACGACACCTCGTGGATCAAACCGGTAAAATACATCGGCGTATGGTGGGAAATGATCGGAGGTGGAAAGCAGTGGTCCTACACCAACGATATTCCCGCTGTGAGAATCGGATCGACCGATTTCT
>CAYYQS010000221.1:0-1573 GCA_964472555.1 uncultured Bacteroides sp. | reverse complement strand
CTTGATATAACTATAGTTTGCCACACTGCATCGGCAAATAGATAAAAGACTGAAATTCATATAATTAGCTAATAAATAATACGAAACGCCTCTTTTCAGGGGCGTTTTTTATTGCCTAAAATGTCCGATTTTTGTGCATTTTGGCCGATTTTAACGCTTTTTTGTATCGCGATTGTACCGAATTCGGGGTTTCCTGCAATCTCGTGCCGAGGTTGTGAATAGTATGAGACATAATGAGACGTGGTGAGATGCCATGAGACAGATTTAACAGAATTAACTAAGAAATAACTTATGAGCAGTACAATCGACATTACGAAAATATGTGAGTGGTGCGGTAAGGAATTTACAGCCCACAAATGCTCTACACGATTCTGTAGCAAGCGATGTAGTGAACACGCCTACAAAGCTTTACGCAGACAGAAGCATGTAGATGCGAACAATGCAGCAAGCCAAAATAAGCTAAGAGAAGCAAATACTGGCAATGGCAACTACTTAACACCCATTCAATGTGCCAATTTGATGGGTGTAAGTCGGGCAACTATGTATCGTTATCTGGGAAACGGGAAAATCTCTTGTATTCAATTTAGTGGGAAAACCCTCATCAGCCGAGCAAGGATTGACAAGATATTTGAGAACCCTCCTGAATATATCAAGAGGGAAAAGAAGCAAGCTAAACCTATTGAGGATTTCTATACCACTAAGGAGATTCTTGAAAAGTTTGGCATCTCCAACTCATGGCTTTTCAAGATGGCTAAGGGACGGAATATTCCGAAAACCGTTGGCCGAGGTAAAACGCTCTGGAGCAGAAAACATATCGACAACGCGCTTGCGGATAAGCAGCCTACCGACATGGTAGCCGAAGAATGGTATTCCGTCGAAGAAGTGTGCGCCAAGTTCAATATGTCAAAGGAGGCAGTCTATCGTTTCGTGTCGGAGCGTAAGATTGACAAGCGAAAGGAGAAATGTAAGGTCTTCTATAATCGACGTCAGTTTGACAAGGCTATGGGAGTAGAATCAGAGTTGGAACCTGAATACTACACTATGCCCGAGGCGATGGCTCGCTATGACATGACGCGAGATCAACTTTCACATTACATCCGCACTCATAACATTCCCCGAACATCCGAAGGACGCTATGTAAGGATTGACCGAAAGGCTCTTGATGCCCTGTTTGCTCCTCCGAAAATATGTTAAATATCAGTGAGTGATACAGGTGAGCGCCGATTCACTCGCTCACCATCAATATTTTATATAGTTTCGCGCAAAATTTCAGAAAAAATAGAAAAGACAAATATGTTACCATCAACTTGTTCCAAAGTAACCTTGCGTCAGCGTCCTATCAGCAATGACCGCCTGTCGCTCTATCTGGACTATTATCCACCTGTCCGCAATCCCAAGACCATGAAGATGTCCCGACGTGAATCACTCGGTTTCTACATCTTCGCCAATCCTCGCAGTAAGTATCAGAAGGAATACAACGATGCAATCCTAATGCGAGCTGAGGTTATCCGCTGTCGCCGTCAGGAGGCGGTTATCAATCATGAGTTCGGGTTTCTCGACCGCGAACAGCCCA
>CAYYQS010000220.1:0-1619 GCA_964472555.1 uncultured Bacteroides sp. | reverse complement strand
GCTGGCAGTGACTACTGTGATGGTTATAAGCATCGTATTCCATACAGAGCTTTCGCCAATCTATCCGGAGTACAATCGCGCCCGAATGGCCTACATGGAGACCTGCTCTTGGGAAAGAGGAAAAAGCAACGGCAACTGGGGTTTCCCCTGGCAAATGCTCGATCCCTTCTTCGGGAATCTTGAAAATGCCGAAGCCATTTCGATCCGAAACGAAAGCAATCAAAGAAATCTGATTGGCATTGAGGGTTCAGATAAGGAGATAATGCTCAACACGCAGTGGGTCAACGATGGATTCTTCCGCGTATACAGCTACGAGTTTCTTGCCGGCTCCCCGATCACGGCAGCTGAAGTGGCTTCTGAAGCAAAGGTGGCAATTCTGGACCGTCCTACTGCCGAGATGATGTTTGGTTCGGTGGAAGATGCAATCGGCAAGACAATTAATTTCGAGGCTACACCTCTCACGGTGAAGGGAGTGGTCCGCGAATCTTCCGGATTGGCTCCGAGGAGTTATGCCAACGTATTTATGCCTCTCTCCGTTCGCGACGAATATAGAGATGAAGGCGACGTAGGCCCCTATAAACTCGTCATTCTGTTGAAGGAAGGGTCTGATATCGAAGATCTGCGAAATGAGATCTCCCCTCGTTATGATGCCTGGAACAAAGCCCGCGCCAAGGTTGACGATTTTAAGTACAACTTATATAATCAGCCAAAATCTCACTACGACATCACTTTTAATCCGTGGAGTTCTCCCGGTTCAGAAACAACAGGAATAGAAGACTATCTGATAATCGGGCTTGTATTGCTTCTTGTGCCTGCCCTTAACCTCAGCGGCCTTGTATCCGGAAATGTGCATGGGAGAGCTAATGAGATCGGAATACGCAAATCTTTCGGAGCTTCACGCATGAGACTTCTCGGAGAGGTTATAACCGAAAACTTCATTCTAACTTTAGCGGGTTCGATAATCGGCCTTATTATCGCATGGATAATAATTTTTACCTGTAGCGACTGGGTATTCTCGATCCATAATTTGCATACGCCCTCAGGTTCGGAAAAGAATATTCATGCTGATATGCTGTTCTCTCCGGTAATTTTCCTCATCACTTTTGGAGCTGCGCTGCTTCTCAACACAGTAAGCTCACTCGTGCCCGCTTGGAGGTCTTTAAGACGACCCATTGTTGAATCTCTCAACCAGAAAATCTGATGATACGCATAGCATTGAAAAACCTCTGGAGTCAGCGTAAGGTCTACGGCTGGCTCACTGTAGAACTCATAATCCTGAGTATTCTTGCCTGGGTGATAATAGACCCTGCGGTGGTGCGCATTTATTATGCCTCTCAACCGATAGGATATGATTTTGACCGCCTTGCGGAAATATATATGGCTACCTATCCGAGCACCTCACGCAAGTATTCTGCCGCAGCTGCTGATAGCGCGGCCGCAGCAGGAGATTACGATTTGGTTTACCAAAGAATCTCTTCCTGGCCGGGCGTGGAAAGCGCTACAATCGTATCTTATGAAATCGAAGGTCAAAGCACTTGGAACGGTAGCCTTATGACCATACCCGATTCAATTCCCGTTGCCGCAAGCAGCAACATATTCCTAAAAGGGACACCTTTCTT
>CAYYQS010000219.1:0-1645 GCA_964472555.1 uncultured Bacteroides sp. | reverse complement strand
TCAATCCTTCCAAGAGCTTCGACGGCTACGGCCTCCTTGCTCCCGGCGGGGTGTACAGCACGGTACTCTCAACCGACAATCCAGACTTCGGAGGCTTCGGCAACATCGACGAGGGGGTGGAGCATTTCACTAAGTCGGATCCTCTATATGCGCCCGCAGGTGTGGAGCGTCTGCCGCTCTATCTGCCCGCCCGCACCGCAATGGTGCTCCGCAAGCATCCGGCGCGCCGGAAGAAATAAATAGACAGGATGAACGAGGATACTGAGATAGCTATAGAGACTCATCCGTGGGAGCCTTGGATTCCTGAAGGGGCCAAGGTGCTCATTATGGGCACATTTCCGCCGGGCGCACACCGTTGGGCGATGGATTTCTATTATCCTAACCCGACGAATGACTTCTGGAAGATGATAGGTCTTATTTTTCTCGGCGACCCCTTTGCGCTCTACGACAGAGCCACACGCCGCTACTGTTTGGATGATATAAAGGCCTTGATGAGCGAGCATAAAGTCGCTCTCAATGATACGGGCTACCGTATACGGCGGCTCAAAGGCAACGCCTCCGATAAGTTTCTTGAAATAGTGGAGCCTGTGGATCTCTACGGCCTTCTGGCGAGGATGCCCGAGTGCCATACCGTGGCTACCACCGGTGAGAAAGCTGCCGATGTAGTCGCTTCGATAACAGGCACCGAGCGGCCAAAAATGGGTGGACACGTAATGACTCCCGACGGAACTCTTGACCTTTGGCGCATGCCCTCTACGAGCCGCGCCTATCCTATGGCACTTGAAAAGAAGGCTGAATATTACCGTACGCTCTTCGAGGCTGCCGGGGTGTTGTAAAGGCTTTCGATGACGAGTCCGGCGAGGCGTAGGCCGAATATCGCGGTGGTGTGCACGAAGGTTCCGTTGGCACCTGATCCGTCGTCGAAGCGGTGAGGGAGTGTCTCAGGTGAGTAAACGCAGCGGAATTTCCGGCGGGGATAAACGCCGGAGCGCTTGAAGCGTGTGCGTAGTGCGCGGGCGAGAGGACATCCTTCAACCTTCCAGAATTCTGCAACGGCTATCTTCGACGGGTCGAGCTTGCGTGCCGCGCCCATTGAAGAGAAGAAGGCGCGCCGGGGTGCGGTTGCAGGGTCGGTGCAGCGCAGGATGAGGTTGGCTTTGTCGGCGAGGGAGTCGATTGCATCTATCACGAAGTCGTAGCTCTCAATGGCGAAGTCTGCGGCGGTCTCGGGGGTGTATCGTGCCTGAACGGGGGTGACATCTGCCTCCGGATTGATGTCGGCAATACGGCGAGCGAGCACTTCTACCTTCGGTAGGCCGATAGTGGCGGAAGTTGCCGGAAGCTGACGGTTGATGTTGGAGGGCGCCACCGTGTCGCTGTCGACGATAGTGATGTGTCCGACTGCCGAACGGGCGAGAGCTTCGACGCACCACGAGCCCACTCCGCCGGTGCCGAATACGAGCACCCGGCAATCGCGGAGTGCATTCATCATTTCGTGGCCAGCCACAAGTGCCGTGCGCGAGAAAAATCCTTCAGTTTCTGCCATGCTATACTTATGAAAAACGACCGATTGATGAATCGGTCGTGAACTTGTGCGCATGAAGGGACTCGAACCCCCACGTCCTGAGACATTAGATCCTAAGTC
>CAYYQS010000218.1:0-1680 GCA_964472555.1 uncultured Bacteroides sp. | reverse complement strand
CTGAAAGTTGCTTTTCTGAATCGGATTTAGTGCACGCAAGAAAGATGCCTGCAAATACCAACGATACAAGCACAGTCAAACAAGAATATGTAGTAACGTTAGATTTTCTAAACATTTACACAGAGAAAAATATTTAATGATTGCTCAACTGCAAAGTTACGCAAAATATCTGGACTCCAGTGTTTTGCTCGCTAAAATTCACACCTTTGCATATAAATATAGATGAATTGTGACCCAGGAAGAATTGCTAATTAGGCTCAATGATATAGAATGGAATGGCTTAGACGTAAAGGAAGCCATAGGCGGTATTGGCAAAATTATGCTGAGGAGGGAACTCTCGGTAGAAAGAGTCGCGGTATGATAACTTTTGGTTCGGTCAGGCCTCACCCTGCTTTGCGGTCGCAGCCGATGCAGAGGGGATTAAAACTAAATGATGTAGGCAACTTCCTTGAAGGCGTAGGAGCGGCCGTTGGAGAGGCGGAGCATGCCGTCGAGGGCCACGTCGGTGATATGTGCTTGGAAAGAGCCTTCGGCGTCGCGGAAGGGATGCTCGCCATGGGTCCACATGAGGCGGCGCATGTAGGCGGTTTTTAGTGACTGAGGGTAGGGGGCGGCGAAATATTCGCTGGCGTAGGCAGCCATGCGTCCGGTGACTTCGGCGAGGAAGGTATCGAGGTCGGTGGTGGTGCCTCCGTTGTGGTGGATGAGAGAGGTGGGATTAGGTGCGTCAGAGAGGAATTGGCGCTGATTGACGTTGATACCCACACCCGCTATGGCGCGCTCTATGAGGCGGCCGGAGAGCTTGTTTTCGATAAGTATGCCGCAGATTTTTTCGAGACCTATGTAGATGTCGTTGGGCCACTTTATGGTGGTGGAGACTCCGTCAGGTAGTCGAGTGTCGATAGCGTCGGCAATGGCGAGCGACACTATCATGGATAGCTCGAACTGTCGGGTGGCTTCGAGCTCAGTGGGGCGGAAGAGCATGGAGAAAGTGAGATTCTTTCCCGGCTCGGCCTCCCATGAGTTGCCCCGCTGTCCGCGCCCGGCGGTCTGGCAACGCGTGGCAATCACCGTGCCGCCCGGAGCATCGGTGAGCTCGTTGAGCACACTGTTGGTGGAGCGGCAGGTGTCGAGAATTGATATAAGTGGATTCATTCAGAGATCTCGAGAGTGCGGCTATCATCGTCGTTGACGCGGATTCGCACGGTCACGGTATCGGAGGGAAGAGCGGCAGCCACGCGCTCGGGCCATTCGAGCAGGCAGAGTGCGCCTGAGTCGAAGTAGTCTTCTATACCGATTTCGAGAGCTTCTTCGAGCGACTCGATGCGGTAGAAGTCGAAGTGATAGATTAGCTCAGCAGTAGTGTCGGAGCGATATTCGTTGACAAGGGCGAATGTGGGGCTTGCAGTCTCTTCGGGATCGACGCCGAGCACTTTGCAAAGCTCGTTGATAAAGGTGGTCTTTCCGGCACCCATATCGCCGTAGAAAGCGAATACGGTGTTGTCGCCCATAAGGCCTGCGAATTCGCGGGCAGCTTCGGGAAGCGCTTCTATGCCGGGGATGTGTATGGTCTTCATATCTTTTTCGGTTAAGCTTTAGGGGTAAGTGTAATCAGCGGCACGAGCATTTCTTCCATTGAAATGCCTCCGTGCTGGAATGTGCCGGTGTAGTATTGTACGT
>CAYYQS010000217.1:0-1696 GCA_964472555.1 uncultured Bacteroides sp. | reverse complement strand
GCCCCACCGCTTTGTGGACCGCTGGGATACACCCATCATGATTTCGCACGGCGAATACGACTACCGCATCCTCGCCTCACAGGGCATGGCTGCCTTCAACGCTGCCAAGCTACACGGCATACCGGCCGAAATGGTTGTATTCCCCGACGAAAACCACTGGATTCTCAAGCCCCAGAACGCCGTCCTGTGGCAGCGGCTCTTCTTCCGCTGGTTCGACAAATGGCTTAAGCCCGACAAAGAATAAACACAGCTCCCTTGTCTAAAGCTCAGCTAAAGAAAGAACTCGCTCACCTCGACCGCGATCAGCTGGTCGAGGTGATTCTTAACGCCTACTCTTCATCGAAAGAAGCTAAGGAATACTTCGAGTTTTTCATCTCGCCCGATGCTGAAGCTCTTCTCAACAAAAAAATCGACATCATAGCAAAAGAGCTCAGCCGCTCAAAACGGGGCTACTCGAAAGCCCGCATAAGCGTAATACGTGCCACCATTAAGGACTTCGCAGCCTATGGCGTAGGTGATGAATATGTATATAATCTCATTTACAACGCCATACGCATGATAGTTGGCATGGAACGCTACTATTACTATACCGACGCCATGAACAAAGGCGTCATCTCCCTCACGGCCGACTTTATCGACCTGGCCGACAGACTCGAATGTATCGCCGATGCAAGCGAACGACTCAACTTGATTGTAACCGACGACATTGGCCGCCCTTACTTCCGCGAGAAAGTTCTCGCGGCCGCACGCGAGGCAGTGCGCAATCTGTCAAAAAGAAAACACTAATCAAATCACACCTATATGAAAGCAATCATCGCCTCCGCAGCAGCCATTCTGCTGGCATGCTCGGCCTCAGCACAATACGCACCCGTGAAAGAGGGAATGGTGCTGAACTACAAAATCAATATCACCGAAGGAAATCAGGAAGCATTCAGCACCGACTCGGTACTCAGCGTAAGCAACGACGGCACAACCACTACTGTGCTCATAAAATCGTGTCTGCATACCGACAACCCATTGGTTGGCGATATAACAATGAACACCACATCGACCTACACCACTCCCGACGCACCGACCATAGTCATGCTTATGAGTGGCGAGGAATACCGCGAACTCACATTGAAATCGGTACGCATTATGCTGGAAGAAGCCGGACAATACAGCAGCTCTAAACTCGAAGAAGTTGCCGAAATGCTAAAAGCCAAAGGCGACCTCACCCTCTCACTGAATCCCAAAGGCGCTCCCGGCGAAAAAATACCCAACTCGCGCCTCCGTCTCGACATGGGCATGCAGGCTTTAAACAAGTTCGTATCGAACGGAACTATCGTTGGCTATGAGGACGTAACCGTCGAAGCCGGAACTTTCAACAACTGCATCAAAGTACACTACGAACAGCGCGAAACCACACCCGATGGAAGCTCGAAAGAATACATCACCGCATGGTACGCACCCGAAATAGGCCTCGTTAAAGAAGAAAGCGCCGACAAAAAAGGCAACATCTCCTCCACCCAGCAGCTCATCAGCTTCTAATTCCCGACACGAGGGCGTTGCAAAACCCTCATCGCAGAACCACAAAAAAGCCCTCGAAGAGGGCGCTCCCGTATTCAACCTCAGGCGCTCGCGCCTGAGGAGAATTACGGACAATAGGAATCGCGCTTCGAAGAAGCGCTACTGTGTATCAGGCATCTACAGTAGC
>CAYYQS010000216.1:0-1728 GCA_964472555.1 uncultured Bacteroides sp. | reverse complement strand
ATGTCTTCACGATGCTGTCGACAATCTTCATAGGCCTGGCCAATGAGGAGGGACACGAGAAACATGAGGCAGAGAAAGAAGGCCACATCGGCAAGGAAATAGAAGAAACACTCATCTGAAGAAATTAAATAATAAATAATAACATACTAAAAAACAGAAGATCATGTTTGGACTTTTAGCAGAAATCGCTCCCGTGTTGGGACTCGGCGCCTCAATCGGCGCAGCTATCGCAGCAATCGGCGCAGGTATCGGTATCGGTAAGATCGGTGCTTCCGCTATGGAGGCTATCGCCCGCCAGCCCGAGGCATCCGGCGACATCCGAAGCAATATGATTGTGATCGCCGCTCTCGTAGAAGGTGTGGCACTCTTCGCCGTGATTGTCTGCGCACTTTCTCTCTTCCTCTAATCCCTTTCCGGCAGATTAAATGGAACTCTTCACTCCCGATTTCGGTCTCGTCTTCTGGATGTTCGTGGCCTTCGGCATCCTTTTCCTCTTTCTGTGGAAATTTGCGTGGCCCGCGATACTGAAAGGAGTCGACGACCGTGCCGAGTTGATCGACAAGGGTGTGGAATACGCACAGGCTGCCAAGCAGCAGCTGGACAATGCCCGAAAAGAGGCTGAGGAATATCTTAACGACGCCCGTCGCCAGCAGGCCGACATCCTCCGAGATGCGGACAAGATGAAGACTCAGATCATCGAGCAGGCAAGAAGTGCCGCTCAGGTGGAGGCTCAGAAGGTGATGGAGAACGCTAAGCTACAGATTCAGCAGCAGCAGAAAGAAGCTCAGCAACAATTCCGCAACCAAGTCAGCGATTTCGCCCTGCAGATTGCCGGCAAAATCATCAACCGACAGATGGCCGACGACAAGGCTCAGAACGAGCTTGTCGAGACCATGCTCGACGATATCGAAAAGAACAAATAAGTAACACCACGCTATGGATAAAGGTCTCATCCCTTCCAGATACGCCAAAGCACTTTTCGAGGTCGCTCTCGAAAGAAACGACAGCGAGAAGCTCTACACACTAATGGGACGACTGTGCGACGCATTCGCCGCAGAACCGGCGCTTGCATCGACAGTAGCAAACCCTTTTGTGGGTGAGTGCGACAAGGAAGCTCTTCTCCGCACCGCAGCCGGAGTGGAAAAGGGTCAGGATGCAACATTCGACGATTTTCTGAAGCTATTAGCTCAGAACCGCCGTATCGACATCGTGCGCGATGTGGCAAGAGCGTACACCGACCTGTACCGCCGGAAAAACGGTATATTCAGTGTCGATGTGACCAGTGCCGCACCTCTGACGGAGGATGCCCGCAAGCGACTCGAGACCATTATTAAGAATGAAACGGGCGGTGGTACTTATGAATACCGGTTCTCCATAGACCCCGGTCTGATAGGAGGATTCACCGTAACGGTCAATAACCGGCGACTCGACGCTTCGGTGGCATCAAAGCTCGAAGCACTCAGGCACCGGCTAATCGACTGATTCTCTCAGGCTCACAGCAGCCATATATTGCTTTTTCCAATCCTTATCAACAAGCAAGCTCACGCACATTATAAATGATTAATCCCAGCGAGATTTCTGAAGTTTTAAAGCAGCAGCTCGAAAACGTCAACTCCAAGGTTGCCTTCGAAGAAGTGGGCACTGTCCTTGAGGTGGGCGACGGTGTTGCACACGTCTACGGCCTTGACAATGTGGGCGCCAACGAGCTCGTAGAGTTCGAGAACGGCG
>CAYYQS010000215.1:0-1798 GCA_964472555.1 uncultured Bacteroides sp. | reverse complement strand
CAACGAGCATATCCGTGCCCGTGAGGTACGACTCGTTGGCGAAAATGTCACGCCCGGCATCTACTCCATTCACGAAGCTCGTAAGATAGCAGAAGAACTCGAGCTCGACCTCGTGGAAATCTCTCCCAATGCCGAACCGCCGGTCTGCAAGATTCTCGACTATCAGAAATACCTCTACCAGCAGAAGAAGAAAGCCAAGGAAATCAAGGCTAAGTCGACCAAAGTCGTCGTAAAGGAGATTCGTTTCGGCCCCCAGACAGATGACCACGACTACAACTTCAAGCTCAAGCATGCGATAGGCTTCCTTCAGGAAGGCGCCAAAGTGAAAGCCTACGTTTTCTTCAAAGGCCGCTCTATCCTCTTCAAAGAGCAGGGAGAAGTGCTTCTCCTCCGTTTCGCAAACGACCTTGAAGAATACGGAAAAGTAGAACAGATGCCCCTTCTCGAAGGTAAGCGCATGATCATCATGCTGTCTCCCAAAAAGAAATAATCAGCCACGAGTTGGCCACCGATTATACAACCCGAATTAACATTTAACAAACAAAACAATGCCAAAGATTAAAACTAACTCCGGTGCCAAAAAGAGGTTCGCCCTTACCGGATCAGGAAAGATCAAAAGAAAACACGCGTTCAAGAGCCACATCTTGACTAAAAAGACCAAAAAGCAGAAACGCAACCTTACCCATGCAGGTCTCGTAGCTCGCGTTGATGCAGCTAACGTCAAGGCGCTCCTCGGCATGAAGTAATTCTGCCACAGTACGCTTCAAGTTTAATTCGCGATTTTATAATTTCATTATTAACCGAGTGCTTAGCCCGAAGAGCAGCAAAATGGCGCTGCCGCTAACATTCAAAAACTTCTGAAATATGCCAAGATCAGTCAACCACGTTGCGTCTCGTGCACGCCGCAAAAAAATCCTCAAACTTACAAGAGGCTACTTCGGATGCCGCCGTAATGTATGGACAGTAGCAAAAAACACCTGGGAAAAAGGTCTTACATACGCCTATCGTGACCGCAAGGACAACAAAGGCAACTTCCGCGCCCTCTGGATTCAGCGTATCAACGCAGCAGCCCGCATGCACGACCTCAGCTATTCCAAGCTCATGGGTCTTATCCACAAGAGCGGAATCGAGATGAACCGCAAAGTCCTCGCCGACCTCGCCCTCAACAACCCCGAAGCTTTCGCAGCTATCGTAGAGAAGGTGAAGAACGCTTGATAGGTTCCCTATTCAACTCATAAAAGCCACCACTCCGGTGGCTTTTTACATTTATACACCCATTTAAACCAATAGTATGAAGAAATTTCTCAGCACATTCATGATGTTGCTCGTAGCGACATCTTGCCTCTTCCTCTCTTCCTGCGGCGGAGACGATGATAAAGACGAGCCGAAGAACCCCGAACAAGAGTGGAAGTCCTTAGTCGGAATCTGGTACAACTCCAGATCCTACGGCGGTATCACCTGGGAATTCTGTGAAGACGGCACTTGCTCCCGCTTCACCGGCAGTCCGAGCGTAGTTTATTTGGAAGGGACATGGACGTACGATCAGAAAAACAAAATCCTTGTAGCAATCACCAACGGCGGCCGCAATGAAGACAGCTGGAGAGTGATAAGCATCACCGAAAATTCATGGACCGGTGAACTTCTTACAGGTCAAGGCGCCACCCTCACCTATGTCCGGATGGATGGTGATGAATAAGACTGCAATATTAATTACCCGAATTTCAAAGTTCTCTTCGCTGCGGTGCGTGAGAGTCAGGCTCTCATCGTGTGCGGGGCAGCTGCCGCGTAGGTGTAGAAG
>CAYYQS010000214.1:0-1820 GCA_964472555.1 uncultured Bacteroides sp. | reverse complement strand
ACCGTTGTCCGTAAGGCTCAGCGAATAATGGACGATATCATCGACCTTGAAATGGAGAAGATAAATCTCATACTCGCCAAAATCGACTCCGACCCCGAACCCGAAGAGGTGAAGGGCCCCGAGCGCAACCTCTGGCTGAAGATTAAGGAGAAGACTCTACGCGGACGCCGCACGGGCCTCGGCACGACAGCCGAAGGCGACATGATAGCCGCAATGGGTCTCCGCTACGGCACCCGCGAGGCTACCGACTTCAGCGTGAGCGTGCATCGCGCCGTGGCTCTCGCCGCCTACACCGAATCGGTGGAAATGGCAGCTCAGCGCGGAGCATTCGAGGTCTACGACACCGCACGCGAGGCCAACAATCCCTATATCCGCCGCATTGCCGAAGCCGATCCCGAACTCTATGAACGCATGAAGAAGAACGGCCGACGCAACATTGCCTGTCTCACGATCGCTCCCACCGGTACTACGAGCCTCATGACCCAGACCTCCTCGGGAATCGAGCCGGTATTCATGCCCGTGTATAAGCGCCGCCGCAAGGTCAACGCCAACGATGCCAACGTACGCGTCGACTACGTCGACGACTCGGGTGACGCTTTCGAAGAATACATCGTCTATCATCCCAAATTCCTCACATGGATGAAGACTGCAGGCATCGACACCGATAAGCAGTACACTCAGGCCGAACTCGACGAAATCGTGGCGAAGTCGCCCTACGCAGGTGCTACGGCCAACGATATCGACTGGAGCGAGAAAGTGACGATGCAGGGCCGCATTCAGAAGTGGGTAGACCACTCGATATCCGTCACTATCAACCTCCCGGCCGACATCACCGTGGAGGCCGTTGAGAGTCTTTACCGCAAGGCCTGGCACGAAGGGTGCAAAGGTTGCACTGTGTATCGCGACGGTTCGCGCTCAGGTGTCCTCGTTGCCGTGGAGAAGGAAAAGAACAAGAAGAAAGAAGAGAAGCACGAGCACACACCGATTATGGCCAAGCGTCCTATCGAGCTCGAAGCCGATGTGGTTCGTTTCCAGAACAATAAAGAAAAGTGGATCGCCTTTGTGGGCCTTGTCGACGGACGTCCCTACGAGATATTCACCGGTCTTGCCGACGATGAAGACGGCATCTTCATCCCGAAATCCGTGAGTCACGGTAAGATCATCAAGGCCGTCGACGAGAACGGCAACAAGCGCTACGACTTCCAGTTCATCAACAAACGTGGCTACAAGACCACTATCGAAGGTCTTAGCGATAAGTTCAATCCCGAATACTGGAACTACGCCAAACTCATTTCGGGCGTACTCCGCTACGGCATGCCTATCGACCAGGTACTCAAGCTCGTAGGCGGTCTTGAGCTTAATTCCGAATCTATCAACACTTGGAAAATGGGTGTTGAGCGCGCCCTGAAGAAATACCTCCCCAACGGTACGGCTGCAGGCGGTCAGAAGTGCCCCAACTGCGGCCAGGAGACTCTCGTATATCAGGAGGGCTGCCTTATCTGCACATCCTGCGGCACCTCTAAGTGCGGATAAAGCAAAAAAGAAATCAAATCACTGTTTAATATAAAGAGCCCGGCGCAATACCGGGCTCTTTATATTAGACCTATAGGTCAAAAATTATTATGTGAATAAATCATCCATCGTAAGCTCGCTGTGAACTATGTTCCATGCGTTAGGATTAGATAACCCATAAGTTGTTACAAAGGTCTGAATCACGGCTTTAGTTGTTTTTGTTACTTCTTGGAACAACCAAAGTCGCTCACGCACTTTTTTCTCATATTCTTTTGTAATATTGAATTTGCGTGTGCTGAACTTCATCT
>CAYYQS010000213.1:0-1853 GCA_964472555.1 uncultured Bacteroides sp. | reverse complement strand
TAGATTCCTTGCGGTCGGGACGGATTTCGGTAGGAACCTGGAAGGTTGCACCGCCCACGCGACGTGACTTAACTTCCACCTGGGGAGTTACATTCTCGAGAGCCTTCTTCCAGATTTCAAGCGCAGTCTTCTCCTCGTTGGGAAGCTTGGACTTGACGATGTCAAGTGCGGAATAGAAGATGGTGTACGAAGTGTTCTTCTTGCCGTCATACATGAGGTGATTGACGAACTTCGATACTCTCACGTCATTGAACACGGGATCGGGAAGGATTACCCGTTTCTTAGGTTTTGCTTTTCTCATTTTTTGAGCAAATGTTTTGTTTTTGGTTGCTTGGTTGCTGCATCTTTCATCTTCAATGGCGGCCCTCCGGCCTCCATTTACTCAACCTGTGATTTAGCCTTCCAATCAAATCAAAAACGAGGGGTTAACGACTCGGTTTTAATTTAATTAATTCTTGTTTCAGAAAAGGAGTGTGGTTTGATTACTTCTTAGCTGCTTTGGGGCGCTTAGCACCATACTTGCTGCGACGCTGCGTACGGTCCTTGACACCGCTGGTATCGAGTGTACCGCGAACGATGTGGTAACGTACACCGGGGAGGTCCTTCACACGACCGCCGCGAACGAGCACGATTGAGTGTTCCTGAAGATTGTGGCCTTCACCGGGAATGTAGCTGTTGACTTCCTTACCGTTGGTGAGGCGCACACGAGCCACCTTACGCATAGCCGAATTAGGCTTTTTGGGGGTGGTGGTGTACACACGCACGCACACGCCACGACGCTGCGGGCATGAATCGAGTGCGGGTGATTTGCTCTTATCTTCAAGAGCCACGCGTCCTTTTCTTACTAATTGCTGAATAGTAGGCATCTTAGTTTCTTTTGGTTTATTGAAATAATGATTAGAAGTTGTTCGTTTCTTTACACATATCCAATCGCCACCCACACCCCTGACTCTCAATGAGTTAACGATGCCGTGACGACAGATTGCTCCTAAAAGCGTTGCAAAATTACAACTTATTTTCCTAACTGCCAAACATTTCCGATTTTTTCTGCTAAACTATTTCACTTCGGCACCCATCCGAGGACTTTTCAAGGTTCACTTCATCATTTCGGCGACCTATTTTCTCCAAAAAGCCAAAATTATCCGCTCATTAGATGTTTTTTTCAGGAGGATTTATGATTTTTCCGTGGATAAGCACTAATTTTGCATTTCAAAGTTAAAAGACCGGCGACCAATCTCTGACCACAAGCGTCCTCCCGGCCTCCATGAAAATTCACGTTCTTACAATAATATATGGAAAAGAAATTCAAGCGCACCCTTGTCACTACAGCCCTCCCCTACGCCAACGGCCCGGTGCATATCGGTCATCTCGCCGGAGTCTATGTCCCGGCCGACATCTATGCACGTTATCTGCGTCTTAAAGGCGAGGATGTGGTCATGGTTGGCGGAAGCGACGAACATGGTGTTCCCATCACGCTCCGTGCACGCAAAGAAGGAATTACACCCCAAGAAGTTGTTGACCGCTACCACACCATCATCAAGGACTCGCTTGAAGAGCTGGGCGTCAGTTTCGACATCTATTCCCGTACAACTTCCGAACTGCATCACGAGACGGCTTCCGAATTCTTCCGCCGCCTCTACGACAAAGGTGAATTCACCGTCCAGACCGCCCTCCAGCCTTACGACGAAAAGACGGGCGAATTCCTTGCCGACCGTTACGTTGTCGGTACATGCCCGCGCTGCCACAACGAGAATGCCTACGGCGACCAGTGCGAAGCATGTGGCTCATCGCTCAACGTCACTGACCTCATCAACCCTCGTTCGGCTCTCACAGGCGAACCTGTGAAGATGCGC
>CAYYQS010000212.1:610-2054 GCA_964472555.1 uncultured Bacteroides sp. | reverse complement strand
CTTATAAGGTTCAGCTTGCCTCACTGGCAGACGGCCACCACGAACAGGATTTCGAAATCAACACGGAGTTCTTCAAAAATATGGAGAACCCCGATGTGATATCTTCTGATGTGAAGGTGCATCTCGACCTGGTGAAGAAAAACGACACCTACGACTGCACTTTCCACTGCAAGGGAATGCTTCAGATCCCGTGCGACAGATGCCTCGATCCGTTGGAGCATGAGGTCGACACGGAGTATCACGTCGTTGTCAAATATGGTGAAGACTATGACGACGGCGCCGACAATCTGCTCGTGATCCCTTACAGCAACAGCTACCTCAATGTGGCCTACATACTTTACGACACCATCCTGCTCACCATCCCCTTGCGCCATGTGCATCCGTTAGGCAAATGCAACCGCGCGATGGCCGCAGTGCTCAACAAGCACAAGGGAGGCGGAGAGATGAGCGATGAAGATGCACTCGAGATGGAGGAAGAGGCCCTGGAGATGGAGCCGGAAGGCGACGCTTAATTGAGTATTTCATGCTCAATTAAGTATAAAGTGAAAAGTATAAAGTAATATCAGACTTCCCGCAGCGCCCTTGACGGTCGTGAACTCTGATAAATATAAAAAGAAACAATAATTAAAAAACAATACAGAAATGGCACATCCTAAACGCAGACAATCTCACACCCGTACCGCCAAACGTCGCACCCACGACAAAGCCCTCATCCCGACACTCGCAATCTGCCCCAACTGTGGCGCATGGCATATCTATCACACAGTATGCGGCGAATGCGGTTACTATCGTGGCAAACTCGTAATCGAGCCTAAGGAGGCTTAATAGTTTCGAATCATGGCTAATGCCAAAATCAGCGGAATAGCTTCATACGTGCCCGACGACATCCTCGACAACGAAATGCTGTCGAAGATGGTGGATACCAACGACGAGTGGATCACCACCCGCGTGGGCATCAAGGAGCGCCGTATCCTTAAGGACCCTGAAAAGGGTTCGAGCTACCTCGGCATCAAGGCTACGGCCAAGCTGCTGGAGGAGACAGGCACAGCCAAAGAGGATATCGACCTCCTCATCTGCGCCACCTCCAACCCCGACTACCGCTTCCCCTCGACCGCTTCGGTGATCGCCCACGGACTGGGTCTTCCCAATGCATACGCCTACGACATCCAGGCAGCTTGCGCCGGTTTCATCGTGACTATGCAGGCCGCACGCGCCTATATCGAGGCCGGTCTCTACAAGAAGGTGATAGTGGTATGCGCCGAGAAGATGAGCAGCATGACCGACTATGAGGACCGCGCCACCTGCCCCCTTTTCGGCGACGCGGCGGCAGCGGTGCTCGTGGAGCCTACGGATGAGAACGTCGGCGTTATCGACGGCGAATTCCATGTAGACGGCTCAGGCCTGAGCAACCTCCTGATGAAAGCCGGCGGCTCCGCAAAACCCG
>CAYYQS010000212.1:0-600 GCA_964472555.1 uncultured Bacteroides sp. | reverse complement strand
TATAAGAACGCCGTGCGCGATATGCTCACCTCTTCGCAGTCGGTGATGAAGCGCAACAACCTCGGAGTCGAAGATATCGACTGGTTCGTGCCCCATCAGGCCAACCTCCGCATCATCGAGGCCGTGGGCGGACGCATCAAGATTCCCGAGGAGAAGACACTGGTCAACATCCAGCATTACGGCAACACTTCAGCGGCTTCGATACCGTTGTGTCTCGACGAGTACAAGAACAAGCTCCACAAGGGTGACCGCATCGTTATGACTGCGTTCGGCGCCGGTTTCACCTGGGGCGCTATGTATCTCATCTGGGCCATCGATCCCAAACAAGAGAAATAACCTCTCAAGGAGGTAACCAAGACGTAAGAAAAGCGCGGCGGATTCGAAAATCCGTCGCGCTTATTTAATTCGCATCCAAGCCGGAAGGCTTAAATACTGTGCTGAGGGCGTAATCCCGAAGTTATTTCTTATTCACCTTGATGAGCTCTACCTCGAAGATGAGGGTTGAATGAGGCGGGATCACGTTGGGAACACCCTGCGCACCGTAGGCGAGGTCCGAGGGGATGAAGAATGTATATTTAGCACCCTCTTTCATGAGCTGCA
>CAYYQS010000211.1:0-2065 GCA_964472555.1 uncultured Bacteroides sp. | reverse complement strand
AGTATGCTGTCGACCGGGCGCGAGCGCTCGCGGCCACGGGTATAGGGCACGATGCAATAGGAGCAGAAATTGTTGCACCCTCTCATTATACTGATGTATCCCGACACCGTGTGTCCCGGTATGCGCGCAGGCACTACGTCGCGGTAAGTCTCGGTGGTGCTGAGCTCTACGTTTACGGCTTCATTGCCGCTTTCGGCAGCTGCGAACAGTGCGGGCAGATCAAGATAGGCATCGGGCCCGGCAACGAGATTTACGCCGTGATTGCGGACAAGATCTTCGCGCACGCGTTCGGCCATGCAGCCTATCACGCCTATGATGCGCGGATAGCCGCTTTTGCGCCGCAGGGCATTGAGGGTCTGAAGGCGCGATACTATCTTCTGCTCTGCGTTGTCGCGGATAGAGCATGTATTCAGAAGCACGGCAGCGGCATGATCGATGTTGTCGCATAGGCTGTAACCGGCCATTTCCATGATCGCGGCCACGACTTCAGTGTCGGCTACGTTCATCTGGCAGCCGTAAGTTTCTATATAAAGGCGCCCCTGAGAGGCGGATGACGCGGAGTTTTCCATTTCAAATATTTGTTACATTGCGCGATTATGCGTAAATTTGCACAAAATTACAAAAAATAAGTGGATTCTGATTTAACTGGTTTTATAATCGCTGTTGTCGTCGGTGTCTGTATCGCTTTAATCGAGAGCCGGTCGAAGGCAAAAAAGCGTCAGCCTGCGTCGCAAGCTCCTCGTGCTCCGAAGCATCAGCGCACCGCGCCTCCTATGCGCCCGCGCTCGGCTCCCCCGGCCGCTCAGAGTCACACCCACATCGCACCTGCGCAGCAACAGGTCAAGCCCGACCAGTTTATCATCGGAGAGGAAGGGCAGCGGGTCACCACCGACACGCCGGATAATCCTCACCAACAAGAGCAGCCTCGAGGTCTCCGTCCTCTTGATCGCGACGGCCTCCGCAACGCCGTGATATGGGGCGAAATCCTTAAACCTAAATTCTGACTATCATAAAAATACGCAAAATATAATCCAACGATTAATCAGTAATATGGCATTCAATTACATCACGGCTCAGGAAGCAGCCGAAATGATTAACAACGGCGATACCATCGGCCTTTCCGGGTTTACAGCTCCCGGTACTCCCAAATTTGTCACAGAAGCGCTTGCCGAGAGAATCGTGCGCGAGCACGAAGCCGGTCGCCTATTCAAGGTAAACATGTTTACAGGTGCATCCACCAGCGACCATGTCGACGGTGTACTCTCCCGCGCCAATGCATACAATATGCGTGCACCTTATCAGAATGTTCCCGACCTCCGCAAGCGTATCAACGCTCACGATTGCCACTATTTCGACCGTCACCTCTCCGAAATGGCTCAGGAAGTGCGCTACGGCACATACGGCGATATCGACGTGGCTATCATCGAGGCCGCAGATATCAACGATAAAGGAGAAGTTATCCTCGGATGTGGTGTGGGTAACGTTCCCACCTATGCCGCTATGGCCAAGAAAATCATCATCGAGCTCAACGATAAGCTGCCTCACCAGCTCCTCGGCATGCACGACATCTATATGCCCCTCGATCCCCCTTACCGTCGCGAAATACCTATCTACAAGGCTAACGACAGAATCGGATCTCCCATCCTCAAGATCGACCCCGCTAAGGTTGTCGGAATCGTACGCACAAGCTCCTACGACTGTGTAAAGCCTTTCACCGCGCCCGATGAAGTTTCGACGATGATCGGTAAGAATGTTGTCCGCTTCCTCGTTAGCGAATACAAGGCAGGCCGTCTTCCCAAAGAATTCCTTCCCCTTCAGTCCGGTGTGGGTAATGTGGCAAACGCCGTTCTCTACGATCTCGGTGAAAGCAAGGAGCTTCCTCCCTTCATGATGTACACCGAGGTTATTCAGGATGCCGTGCTCGAGCTCATCCAAAAAGGCAAGTGTACCTTCGCTTCAACCTGCTCGATGACCTTCACCGACGATACCGAGAAGAAGCTCTTCAGCGATATCAGCTTCTTCCACGACAAGATTCTCATGCGTCCCGCCGAGATCTCAAACAATC
>CAYYQS010000210.1:0-2088 GCA_964472555.1 uncultured Bacteroides sp. | reverse complement strand
CCTCAACGGTCTGATGCACATCGGCCGCGTGAAGTTTGAGGGCGGTCGCATCTCCGAGCCCTCATCACATGGCCTCACTGAGCAGTTGCGTGAGCTTGGTTTCCGCACCGACCGTATGAAGACAGGTACTCCCATGCGCCTCGATGCACGCACTATTCATTTCGACCTTACCACTCCTCAGCCGGGCGATCCGGTGAAGCATCTGTTCTCCTATCTCCCGGGTGTAGAATCGCATTTGAAGCAGCGCGACTGCTATATCACTTATACCAACGCCGACACTCACGAAATACTCCGTCGGGGCCTTCCCGACTCTCCCCTCTACAACGGTCAGATTCAAAGTATAGGTCCACGCTATTGCCCCTCGATAGAGACCAAGATAGTTACTTTCGCCGACAAGACCGAGCATCAGCTCTTCCTTGAGCCCGAAGGCGAGGATACCACCGAATTCTACGTCAACGGCTTCTCTTCTTCGATGCCGATGAATATTCAGATAGAGGCTATTTCTACAATTCCCGCTCTGAAAGATGCACAGCTCTATCGCGCAGGCTATGCAATAGAGTATGATTTCTTCGATCCTACCCAGTTGCAGCATACTCTTGAGACGCGGCTCGTGCCCGGCCTTTATTTTGCCGGACAGATCAACGGAACTACAGGCTATGAGGAGGCTGCAGGCCAAGGCTTGGTCGCCGGTGCCAATGCGGCGCTCGCGGTTTTAGGTAAGGAGCAGTTCACACTCGGCCGCGACCAGGCATATATCGGAGTGCTTATCGACGATCTCGTCACCAAAGGTGTGGATGAACCCTACCGCATGTTTACATCGCGTGCGGAGTATCGCATCCTGCTCCGTCAGGATGACGCCGACATGCGTCTAACACCGCTCGGACACAGCATAGGACTTGCCGACGAGCATAGATATAATCTGATGCTCGAAAAGAAAAGGCTGCGCGACGGCTTGATAGAACTTGCCGATACGCTCAGCGTAAAACCGGCCGAAGTGGAGACTCTTCTTGCCGAACGCGATACCGCGCCGCTGCGGCAGGGTGTGAAACTTCGCGATCTAATCCAGCGCCCTCAGCTCAATATCCGTTTGCTTGCAGCATGTATCCCTCCGCTCCGTGAGGCAATAGAGGCTTTGCCCGAAGACCGGCGCGACGAGATAGTAGAGGCTGCTGAGATTCTAATAAAGTACGACGGCTATATCTCCCGGGAGCAGGCGGTAGCTGCGAAGCTCCGCAGACTTGAGGAAATTCATCTGCCCGCAAGCTTCGATTATTCCTCGATAGCATCCCTCTCCACGGAAGCACGGCAGAAACTCGAGCGGCATCGACCGCCGACAGTGGGGGCGGCTTCCCGCATCCCCGGTATCTCTCCCTCTGATATCAATATCCTGCTGTTACTCATGAATAGATAACATCTGTTCCACGTGGAACAATTTTACTTTAACACCCTGATAAATCAATAACTTAAATACATAGACATGGAATACATCAAATCCCGCATCCGCGACGTTGCCGACTTCCCCTCCAAAGGAATCCTCTTCAAGGATCTCACCACTGCTTTCAAAGATCCCCGCGCTCTTCATATCATCGGCTGGGATCTCTCTCAGCTCTATCGCGACAAAGGTGTGACTAAAGTTGTAGGTATCGAATCACGCGGATTCATCGGTGGCTCTATCCTCGCTTTCGAGCTCGGCGCCGGTTTTGTGCCCGCACGCAAACCCGGTAAACTTCCTGCCGATACCATTCGCCAGGAGTATGCCAAGGAGTACGGCACCGACACTATCGAGATTCACCGCGATGCTATAGGCCCCGATGATATCGTAGTGCTACACGACGACGTCCTCGCTACCGGAGGTACTATGGCTGCTGCCTATAAACTCGTGAAAAGCCTTAACCCCAAAAAAATCTACATCAACTTCATCATCGAGCTTTCCGCCCTTAACGGTCGTGCGGCTCTCCCCGAGGATGCGGAAGTAACTTCGCTCATCACTTACTAAAACCCGATTTCAATTGTTATAGAGAGGAAAGGCACTTGTCTTTCCTCTCTTTTGATATATGTAAGCGAATGCTCTTTAAAATTTTTATGTTT
>CAYYQS010000209.1:0-2135 GCA_964472555.1 uncultured Bacteroides sp. | reverse complement strand
GCTCGGGAGTTTCCCAGCGGGGGAGCATTATGACGAACTGGTTCGCTATTCGCATAGAGTTCACCATTTTGTGCTTTGCATAACCCGGATGAACATTACGGCCGGTAAATGTCACCTTAGCCACTGCAGCGTTGAAGTTCTCATATTCAAGTTCACCGATTTCACCGCCGTCCATGGTATAGGCAAAATCACAACCGAAGCGCTGCACATCGAATTTGTGAGCTCCGAGTCCGATTTCCTCGTCGGGGTTGAAGCCGACACGGATCTTTCCATGCTTGATTTCAGGATGACGGAGGAGGTAGTCGGCAGCAGTGACGATTTCAGCCACACCGGCCTTGTCGTCGGCGCCGAGAAGGGTGTTTCCGTCGGTGACGATGAGAGCCTGGCCTATATAATTGCGCAACTCAGGGAACTGCTCCGGAGATAGCACGATCCCTTCGGCACTGTTGAGGATGATATCTCCCCCGTCGTAGTTCTCGACGATACGAGGAGCCACGTGCCGGCCGCTCATATCAGGAGATGTGTCGAGATGCGCAATGAAGCCTACCGTAGGAGCACATTGCCCCTCGGGGAGGTTGGAAGGAATAGTAGCGAAAAGATAGCCGTTTTCATCCAGAGATATTTCCGAAAGGCCAAGCGCCTCCAGTTCCTTCTTCAGATGCTCGGCGAAGATCATCTGGCCGGGAGTGGAAGGAGTAAGGTTGGTGAGTTCGTCGCTCTGCGTGTCGAACTTCACATATTGGAGAAATCTGTCTACTAATGTCATGATTCCGTGAGATTGTCAGAGTAGTATCAGTTGATAGTACGCCAGGGGATACCTGCTGTGAGTCCGCTCTTTCCGTCGGGAGCGAGATAAACGAAGCGGTAGCCGTCGATCGAAAGGCTCTTGAGGAGGTCCTCAATCATCGGGCGGCAAGCTCCGTAGTTGTCGTACTGCTCTTTCAGTTTCTTCACATAGCGGCCCGTGAGGCTTGCCTGATTAAGACCTGCGAAAGCGCGGGTGTTGGGAAAAGTGAGGGTGTACTGTGCGAAGCTGTGGTCGATGTCAAACTCGCATTCCTTAGCATTGTACTCTGCAGCATACGCAGCGCACCGGGCAGCGAAGATATCGCTGACATTTGTGCGTACATCGTTGTAGTTCAACTCCATAGGACGAAGTTTGATGAGATTGCGAAGGCGTGCTGCGCTCACTGCGTATTCACGCTCATTACCGTGTGTGTCTTCGAGTTCTATCACGAGCTGACCTTCTTCTTTGATAAGAGTATTGGCAATCTCGTCGAGATTCGGGCCGGTATGGCTCTTGAGATACTGAGCGAGCACATACTGTACCAGAGCTTCGCTATAGTCGGAGACATTCACCAAAGTATCGCTGAAACTGATCTCGACAGTAAGTTTAGCATCCTCGTATGATGCGTCAATTTCGCTGAGATACATGGGGCTGTCTTCAGCGAGTTTGCCGAGTTCTGCGTCAAGACGTTCTGCCTGAGCTTCGAGCGGAGAGGGACCTGAAGTGCTTTTTCCGCACGATGCAAGACCGAGTACAAGAAGCGAAGCGGCGATGATATTGAGTATCTTCATGGTAGGGGGATTTTTTATGGCTCGGGCAGAGCTACCCTCGGGTAGCTCTGCCTTTGCACGTTTTAGTTAATATTTCAGTCCTTGATGAGGTTGGTACCGTTCATTTCCTTGGGTTGGGGCTCACCGAGGATGTGAAGGAGTGAGGGAGCCACGTCGGCAAGTATACCGTTTTCGACCTTAGCACCGGTATTTTCAGTTACATACACGAAAGGTACGGGATTAAGCGAGTGTGCGGTATTGGGAGTTCCATCGGGGTTCTCGGCATTATCGGCATTGCCGTGGTCGGCAATAATGATCACCTCATAGCCATTTTTCTTGGCAGCCTCTACAGTATCGTGCAGACAGGTGTCGAGAGTCTCCACGGCTTTCTGTATGGCGGGGTATATTCCTGTGTGGCCCACCATATCGCCGTTAGCGTAGTTGACTACGATGAAATCGTATTTTTGGGTGTCGATAGCCTCCACGAGTTTCTGTTTCACTTCGGGTGCGCTCATCTCGGGCTTGAGGTCGTAGGTTGCAACCTTGGGAGAAGGAACAAGTGTGCGGTCTTCACCGTC
>CAYYQS010000208.1:0-2157 GCA_964472555.1 uncultured Bacteroides sp. | reverse complement strand
CTCTGTCCGAAGAAAACACCCGGCGAACGGTGGAGCTGCGATACTACCACACGCTCAGCGCCGTTGATGACGAAGGTGCCCTTCTCGGTCATGTAAGGTATCTGACCGAGGTACACCGACTGGATGTCGGTGGCAAAATCCTCGTGGTCGGGATCGGTGCACGAAAGTTTCAGCTTGGCCTTCAGAGGCACGCTGTATGTGTAGCCGCGTTCCAGACACTCCTCGATGCTGTACCGGGGAGGATCGATATAATAGTCAAGGAACTCGAGGTTGAAATTGTTGCGGGTGTCCGAGATAGGGAAATTCTCTGCAAACACCTTGTAAAGACCCTCTTTGGTTCGGCGTTCCGGCGGAGTGTCCAGCTGGAAGAAGTCGCGGAACGACTTCAGCTGCACTTCGAGGAAGTCGGGGTAAGGAAGGGGATTCTTTACCGAGGCAAAATTAATGCGTGGTTTGTCTATCGAAGCTGACATCGAAAAATATATTACCGTGTTGGTTTATTACTATACCGCGTGGGGTGTATATGCTGGCCTCTTGCGAGGGGGATTCGCCTCCCGTAGACGCTCTCTGAGCTATATTCAGGTATGCCGCCGCTGGCGCGCATCTCCGGTGGAATCTCAGCCACCGGTGGCGAAAATATTTCTTCCGGAATCGCAAGCAGGCACGGTAGCCTGCCGGTCGGTTGAGAGCGGATGCTCAGCTCGGTCTTCTGTCCTTCCAAGCATTCCGTTGCAACCCGGAAAAGAGCGGCGCGGTTGCCGCTTGTCTTTAATGACACAAAAGGTTAAGAATCACCTGTTACGGAGATTCTTAACCCAAGTGTCTGAATATCAGACTGTATTATTTAAGTTCTACCTCAGCGCCTGCTTCTTCGAGCTGTGCCTTCATGCCTTCAGCGTCTGCCTTAGCGAGGCCTTCCTTGATGGTGTTAGGTGCACCGTCTACGAGCTCTTTAGCTTCCTTGAGACCAAGGCCGGTGAGTTCCTTAACGAGCTTAACGACTTTGAGTTTCTCAGCACCTGCTGCCTTGAGAACTACGTCGAAAGAAGTCTTCTCTTCAGCGGCGGGAGCACCTGCTGCGGGGCCGGCTGCTACTGCTACTGCTGCAGCGGCGGGTTCAATGCCGTATTCGTCCTTGAGGATCTGGGCGAGTTCGTTTACTTCCTTGACAGTGAGGTTTACGAGTTGTTCAGCAAAAGCTTTTAAATCTGCCATTTTTGTATGATTTTTTTTGGTTTTTATTCGTTAGATTAGTTTTCTTTCTTCGAGAGTGTCTCGAGGATGCCGTGAAGCTTACCACCACCCGATGTAAGAGCGGAGATAACGTTCTTGGCGGGCGACTGGAGAAGAGCCACAACGTCGCCAAGAAGTTCTGCCTTGCTCTTGATAGCGGCAAGAGCGTCGAGCTGGTCGGCTCCGAGGTATACGGTTTCTTCTACATATGCACCCTTGAGGGCGGGAAGGGTATCACCCTTCTTTACGAAGTCTTTCAGAAGCTTTGCAGGTGCGTTGCCTACATTGGTGCACATCAGTGAAGTTGAACCCTTCAGTGCGCCGTAAAGCTCGCTGTAATCGCCTTCGAGTGTCTCGAGTGCCTTGTGGAGAAGCGTGTTCTTTACTACCATGAGCTTGATGTCAGCCTTGAAGCAGGCACGACGGAGCTCAGAGGTCTTCTCTGCGTCGAGGCCGGCGGTCTCTACAAGATAGAAACCGTTATAACCCTTAATGGTCTCGGCAATGTGGTTGATGATATTACCTTTATCTTCCTTTTTCATTGTGTTCGGTGTTATAGGGTTTAAGCCTCAATCGATTTGGGGTCGACTTTGACGCCCGGACTCATGGTGCTCGAAAGATAAATGCTCTTGATATAGGTGCCTTTGGCGGTAGCAGGCTTCAGTTTGATCAGGGTGTTCACAAACTCGCGAGCATTGTCGCTCATCTGCTCGGGGTTGAACGATACTTTGCCGATCGACGAGTGAACGATACCGTTCTTGTCAACCTTGAAGTCGATCTTACCCTTCTTAACCTCTTCAACTGCCTTCGCAACGTCCATTGTCACTGTGCCGCTCTTGGGGTTAGGCATCAGGCCGCGGGGACCGAGAATACGGCCCAGAGCACCGATCTTACCCATGATAGCGGGCTGGGTGATGATAACGT
>CAYYQS010000207.1:0-2173 GCA_964472555.1 uncultured Bacteroides sp. | reverse complement strand
CGTCAAAAGTTGCGCAAAGTCGAAATTATTTTCTGCTAATATGTGTATTAGGACATAAAACGTGAAAACAGAATTCAGGAGCAACCAGACAAACAATGGTGATATCACCCCCTTATTGAAAAAAAAGTAGTAATTTTGTAGACCGAAAATGAACCGAGATAAAGAAATATTAGTAACCGGAAGTGAAGGACAGCTTGGCAGAGAGTTGAAGCGCCTCTTGGGCGACTCTGCAACCTATGCTGACAGAGCTACTCTTGACATCACCGATGCCAAGGCTGTGGAAAAATTCCTAATGGCCGGTAACTACCGCTATGTGGTGAATTGCGCAGCATATACGGCCGTAGACAAAGCGGAAGAAGAAAAGATGCTCTGCTCCGCCGTGAATGTTGACGGCATAAGAAATCTCGCAGTACACGCCGAAGCACTGGATTTTCATTTAGTTCATATCTCAACAGATTATATCTTCTCGGGGAAATCGTATGTGCCCTATACAGAGACTGACCGTCCGGAGCCTCTTTCGGTGTACGGAGCCACCAAGCGCAAAGGAGAGACAGCACTTCTCGGTCTTGCGCCCGACAGCGTGATAATTCGTACCGGCTGGCTCTACTCAGAATACGGCCACAACTTTGTGAAAACCATTCGTGACAGACTGAAAGCCGGGAAGGCGCTGCGAGTGGTAGATGATCAGATCGGCACTCCCACTTATGCGGCAGATCTCGCATACTTCATATATAATAAAATACTGAGGGGACACTGGAACCCCGGAATATATAATTACTCAGCCGAGGGCTTAGCCTCATGGTATGACTTTGCACAAGCCATAGCAGAAGAAACGGGAATGATGGGGAGCCTGATAAGTCCGGTGCACAGCGTCGACTACCCCGCCGCCGCAACCCGTCCCTTCTTTTCCGTACTCGACAAGAGCAAAGTGAAAGCCACCTTCGGCATAACACTTCCCTATTGGAGAGATTCACTGAGGCGTTGCCTTAAAAACATAGAAAGCGAAACAACAAATGGCTAATCTCACCGACGAAATACAAAGGCGAAGAACCTTCGCCATAATATCACACCCGGATGCCGGTAAAACCACACTTACCGAAAAACTACTTCTTTTCGGTGGCGCCATTCACATAGCCGGAGCAGTAAAATCCAACAAGATAAAAAAGACCGCTACGAGCGACTGGATGGAGATAGAGAAACAGCGCGGAATTTCCGTGGCGACGTCGGTAATGGGATTCAACTACGGCGACTATAAGATCAATATCCTTGACACACCCGGTCACCAGGACTTTGCCGAAGATACTTACCGCACGCTCACGGCCGTTGATTCGGTAATAATAGTAGTCGACGTAGCCAAAGGCGTAGAGACCCAGACACGCAAACTTATGGAAGTGTGCCGCATGCGCAACACACCTGTGATAATCTTCGTGAACAAACTGGACCGCGAAGGCCGTGATCCCTTCGAGATCCTCGACGAGCTTGAGGCAGAACTCAAGATAAAAGTGCGTCCACTCTCCTGGCCTATTAATATCGGAGCCAAATTCAAGGGCGTGTACAACATCTATGAAAAATCGCTTGACCTCTTCACCCCCGACAAGCAGAGAGCCACAGAACGCGTAGAAATAGATTCTGTTGACGATCCACGGATAGACGAGGCCGTTGGAGAAAAAGACGCTGCACAGTTGCGCGAGGACCTTGAGCTCATAGAAGGCGTATATCCCGAATTCAACGAGCAGGAATACCTCGATGCCAAAGTCGCCCCCGTGTTTTTCGGCTCAGCCCTTAATACCTTCGGAGTAAAAGAACTCCTCGACTGCTTCGTGAAGATCGCGCCGTCGCCCCGGCCCACCGCAGCCATAGAAAGAACAGTAAATCCTGCCGAAGAAGACTTCTCAGGCTTCGTGTTCAAGATCCATGCCAATATGGATCCCAACCACCGCAGCTGCATAGCCTTTGTGAAAGTCTGCTCAGGCCGCTTCGAGCGCAATGCACCTTACAAACACATACGCTCCGGCAAAACCTTGAGGTTTGCCGCTCCCACCGCCTTTATGGCACAGAAAAAGAATATCGTAGACGAAGCCTTCCCCGGAGATATCGTAGGTATACCGGATAACGGCACATTCAAGATCGGCGATACGCTTACACAAGGAGAAGACCTGCACTACAAAGGACT
>CAYYQS010000206.1:0-2189 GCA_964472555.1 uncultured Bacteroides sp. | reverse complement strand
GTGGTGCCTCGGGGTTTAAGCCACGAGTTACGGCATGAGAAATGATGATTTGCTTCCGCTCATTCAGCGCATCAATCATCTGTCTCTGTACCTCTATGGCCCGGTCAATTTTAACTGTTACCTCCTCTAAATATTTAACAGCGTTGTTTTGTTCTACTAATGGAGGAATTGCAAATCGAAGATACTTAATATCATTCCAAGTAAGAGATTGACGCAATCCAGAGCCATATCGGTATATTTCCTTTGTCACATCCCAGTTGTGTAGAACATAATGGAGATATTTAGGATTGTAGTCTGCATTGGCTTTTAGACCAAGGTAAGCACCTGATATAATTCCATGATGATTGACAAAACCAGTTCTCAGACTTACTTTATCGTTTTGTAAGTCTGTGCATCTTATTATTATATTTCCTGGCTCTACAATTTGATAACCCGAATAATTATCAGGTACAAGTCCCTCATTGACATCTCTTTTCGGTATTATGCTTCCGTAGCTAAGAGACAGTACAAAGGACTCAGTGTTATTCTTATTTTTATTTTTATTTTCCGAAAAGATTGCCTTGCCCGGCAAAACCTCCCAATGGCTTGGGATTTTGCCGAGCCATTTTATTCCGCTATCCTTATAGGTGTCGTAGGTTGCCATCAGTCAGCGATGTTAAGGAGTGAACGAATAAGGTCTTGGCTTGCGCTGTCGAGAGCCACAATGTCGGCTTCGTTTTCTTCGAGTGAACGCAGAGGCTTCGGCTCGTAGAAGTATTTGTTAAACGAAATTTCGCAGCCGATTTTAGTCACAGGAAGATTGATCCATGCGTCGTCAGCGTATGGTTTAACCTCTGCGAGGAAATATTCGTGGATGTCGGAGCCAATGGGAATTTTCTCGGTGTCGCGAAGTTCGCTATCGCTTTCATATGTCAAGTATTCCTTGCTACCGGGTATGGCGTAAAGACCATAATCTGCAAGAGAGTCAGGCGAAACGCCAAACAAATCTATAAGAGTTGTGAAGGCTTTTGTATTAGGTTTGACTTTCTTGTCGATTACAGGGGCAGCTTCGGGGTCGGTTACAGCCATTACTCGACCGATTTTCTTGTCAATGTCAGCCGGTTTAATATTGATGTTAAGTTGCTTAGCCGCAGACAAAATTCGAGATAAAAACTCATTATAATCCATAAAGACCCCGGTGCCGACTATTCGGACAAGTTTTTCTGCTGCTTGCTGATATGAGCGACGCAGTTGCCAAGTGTCGGAGTCAATTAACTTCTTGAAGTTCTTATCGGTTATTTTGATTTCGCGCTCTTGAATGAATTCTCGGATGTCTTGCACATCGGGAGTAAGGTCGGTAAATACCTTTTCTCCGTAAGTGGAGAAAAGCCAACGAGTAAGTTCCGGTTGCTTCGGGTCAAAGAGCATATCCTCGATTGCTTGTGGATTGAATTGAGCGCGGAGTCGAAGCGGACGCTCAATAGTCACCGCATTGTAGCGGAACTCATCAACATCAAAAATTTTTGATGCAATAGGCACATCTTCGTTTGCTTCGCATTCTAGGAAGTGATGGTAAATGTCGTAAATTGCGGTGCGGAAATTTTCGATAGTACAGTTTCGGTTTCCTTGATTTTTGCGCAATTTTTCGTAGGCTTGCGAGGCATCAATAAGTTGTAGCTTTCCGCGACGTTTGTCCTCTTTATTGTTGGTTAAAATCCAACAATAAGTTGAGATACCGGTGTTGTAGAATATGTTATTGGGCAACTGAATAATTGCTTCGACAAGGTCATTTTCGAGGAGGTAACGGCGAATGTTGCTCTCTGCTTGCCCTGCATCGCCGGTAAAGAGCGATGAGCCGTTATGGATTGAAGCAATGCGGGTTCCCTGTGGCTGAACGTCGAGAGGCTTCATGCGGTCAATCATTTCAAGGACGAAAAGGAGCTGCCCATCAGAGGTGCGAGGACAGCAGTCTATCTGCTCCTCCGTTCCATCAAAATTGGTGAGCGTTTTACGGAAACGGTCATCAATCAGTTCCTTTTCATGGTAAATAAGTTTCTTATGCTCTTTCCACGACTTACCATAAGGAGGGTTGGTTATCATATAACCGAAAGAACGGTCAGAGAAGTAATTGTCAGTAATGGTATTGCCGCAATGAATACCATCGGGATTGACACTCTTTATAATGAGGTCAGATTTGCAAATTGCATAGG
>CAYYQS010000205.1:0-2194 GCA_964472555.1 uncultured Bacteroides sp. | reverse complement strand
TCGTGTATTATTCGAGTTCTTTTCTGAGGTAGTCGAGCCCTTCGCGCACAATCTTCTGGAGGGGTAGCTTGGAGGTGTCGGCATATTCGGCGGCAGCGAAATCTTCAGGAGCCACTTCGTAGATGCCGAGTTTTTCCATATCCTCGATATTGTGCGACAGGATTGCCTTGATGAGGTACTCGGGGAGGATGTCCATTGGCATGAGAGCTTCGTACTGGCCGCTGACTATCATGGCACGTCGTCCACCATGCAGGCGGGCGTCGGGCGAGAATAGTTTTTTGAGGAAGTGGCCCGGGAACGTCCGGCTCTCGCTCATTTTCGAGGGTGAGAGGGATGCCCATCCCATGAATTCGTCGACGTCGTCGCCCTCCGCAATTACCGTGATCTGACGGTAGGGTGCGTGGAGGAAGCCGTCGGCCGGATCAATGGCAGTGCCTGTGAACACATTTCCTGAAATCACGCGCATATGCTTTCCGGAAGTGTCGATATGGTCTTTTAGAAGTGGTGCGACGGCGGCTCCGATGATTGTCTTGGCGAGATAGGGATTTTTCACCTCGGGGCCAGTGACTGCCACAATCGTTTCGAAGCAACGGTCGTTCTTAGCAGCAAGACGGCCGATTCGGCCGAGTGTGGCGAGGTCGAGTGTCCACGCGGTCTCACCCTTGTTGACCGGAGCGATGTTGGCGATCGCAACACCGGGGTTGCTTGCCGGATAATCTCCTGCAATTTCAACGTCTTCGGTGCCTTTTAGCTGTCCGAATGTCCAGTCGGTGCCATGGCAGAGATAAATCTTGCCTTCGCATATCTTTGCTAAAAGAGCGGCACCAGCCTCGAAATCTTCCTTCTCAAAAATGGAATACCCCTCCGTTGCCACTTTGGCTGAGAGGGGAGCAGTGTCGAAAGCTGCGATGAAAATATCGCGTACTTTATCGTCGGGATTAGCGATAATGTCGTAGGGACGGCGGCGCATCATGGCGAGCAAACCGCTTTCGGCGAGAAGCTTACGGGCGTCGTTGGCGTCGATTTCGGGAGCAAGAGTGCTTGTAGGCATCACTTTCACTTCGACGCGCATTATCTTGCGACGCTCCCCGCGGACTACAGCCTTCACTCTACCAGGGACGGGAGAGACGAGCTTAACCTCGGGGTGCAGCTTGTCGTATAAAAGAGGAGACCCTGCGGCAACCTCATCGCCTTCCTTGACGGCAGTCTTCGGTGTGAATCCGGGAAAGTCGTCGGGGCAAATGGCACAAAGCTCTACTCCCGCATCCTCGATAGGTGAGTTCGCGGGGATAGCTCCGTTTATGTTGAGCCTCAGGCCTTTACGAATCTTTAATTTCATGGCTTGAATGTGTAATTGGCAATTAACGAGCAAAGTTACAAAATTTTTGCTAAAATTCACTCTTTTTGTGCCATGAAATTGCAGTGCTACTTCGTTACATGTGCAATGCGGGAATCATCGTCCTCCGAACCCAGCAATTTTATTTCAAACTATCGCAATGAGAGTTTGTTTATTATATAAATAATATATAACTTTGCAATCAAAATGATATCACTATGGATTTAGCGGTTAACAGAAAATCAACATTGTTTAGATTTCGCACTGAATTATTGGATCGCCTCAAGCAACTGGCTGCCAAAGATAACCGGAGCCTCAATAACTATGTGGAAACCATTCTTATGGATTTTGTCTACAGCACTCCCAACAGTGCAACGATAGCTGCGATGAAGGAAGCTGAAAGTGAGGAGAACCTTACAGATGTGGACATGTCAAGTTATGAGTCGTTTCTCAAGAGCCTGGACATCTGATGAAAGAAATTAAGGCTGCAAAGAGTTTTAAGAAAGATATAAAACGATTTGCCAATCAACCGAAAAAACTGCGAGAATTATACGAATTCGTCGACAAATATCTTCGGAATGAAATACCTATTCCAGCTAAATATCGTCCTCACATGTTGATTGGCGATTATGCCGGGCACATGGAATGTCATATTGAGGGGGACTTTCTCCTTATTTGGTTTGATGAGTCTTCCAGTTTGGTAAAACTCATCCGCTTGGGAAGTCATTCGGAATTATTTGGTTAGTGACTACGTCGATTCCTTTCCGCTGTTGCGTCCGCAAATATTTACCCGCGATGTCAATGTTCTCTTCGCTGCGGGGCGTGAGACAATAGAGTGAAACTCTATGCTCTCATCGT
>CAYYQS010000204.1:0-2299 GCA_964472555.1 uncultured Bacteroides sp. | reverse complement strand
AGTTCGATAAAGTCGAGACCGTAGCCATAGGCACCGATGTTGTTGGTGTGATATTCGCGGGTCTCGGCGAGCAACAGGGCGTCGACGTGGTGGGCGCCGAAGTTGTTGTTGTAGGCGAGCGTGGTGAGTGTAGTGAGTGTGTGATTCTTCGAAGCACCTTCGGTCAGGGCGATATAGCCGTTGTTGAAGTTGACGTAAGGCATATATTCAAGTACGTCGGGAGCTACGAATGAGGCTGCACCGTTCTTGTAGAGCATAATGTCAGCCGGGTCGTTGAGCTGCTTCGAGAAGTTGAAGTTGGCGTCGTAGGCCATGGTGAACTTGGCGCTCAGACCCTTGAGGAAGGGGGTATCCCACTGCAGCGACATGGTGGTCTGGAAGTTGTTGTAGTCGTAGCGGGTATAGCCGTTGTCGTAGATAGAAGCGAGCACGGAGCCGTTCATACCGTTGGAGATGTTGCCGACATAGTAGGATTTGCCCTGATATTCGACAGTCTCGGGGAGGTAGGGGAGGGCGCGTACCATCTGCGAGCCGATGTTACCGTAAGCGTCGGGATTGGCTGAGTAGTAGGGGTTGTCCTGGTGCTGGAGGCGACCGGAGACGTTGAGAGAGAATTTGAGGCCGTAGCCGATGTTGGCATCAAGGTTAGAGCGTACGTTCCAACGGTTGAAGGAGAAGTTGTCGACGTTACCGTCTTCCTTGAGGTAGCTGATAGAAGCGAAGAATTTAACCTTCTCGCTACCGCCTTCGACGCTGACATTGTGAGAGGTACGGATACCGGTGCCGAATACTTTCTTATACCAGTTGGTATTGCCCCAGCCGTCGATGCCGAGTTTCATCTTGCGCACGTGTTCCTGGGTGAAGATGGGCTGCAGGCCGTCCATCTCGAGGCCGCGGTTGAACCAGTAGGCGTAGCCGGGGCCGTCGAGCCACTGCTGTTCTTCGGCGTTCTGCGAGATACCGACTGAACCGGTATATTTGATGGTTGTCTTCTCGTTTGAGGCACCACGCTTTGTGGTGACGATGATAACACCGTTGGCGTCAAGACCGTAGATAGCTACTGATGCAGCGTCCTTCAGGATTGATACCTGGTCGATATCGTTGGGGTCGAGTTGGTTGAAGTCCTCGGAGGTGCGCTTCACGCCGTCGATCACATAGATGATGCCCGACTGGCCACGCAGGTAGAGGGTAGCGTTATCGGCACCGGGCTGACCGGAGGTCTGCTTGGCGGCGATACCGGCCACGCGGGAGCCCACAAGGTTGGACACCGACATCGTGGGGGCGTTCAGAAGCTCCTGGCCCGATACTGAAGATACGGCGCCGGTGATGGTACCGCGCTTCTGCTGGCCGTAACCTACGACAACGACTTCGTCGAGGGCTGCCACTTGTTCATCTGTCTGCATCACGACCTTGATGTTCTTGCGGCCGTTGATTTTGACTTCCTGCTCCTGCATGCCCACAAAGCGGAAGATGAGGGTGCCGTTGGCAGGAGCGTCGATAGAAAACTCACCGTCGAGGTTGGTTGAGACACCTTGACCGGAGCCCTTGAGGAGAACGGTCACACCGGGTAACGGTTCTTCATCGGTATCGACTACGGTACCGGTGACCTGTGCCGCGGATGCGAGGCATCCCGCGAAGACCATCACCACCCATAGCGATAACTTGCAAATCAGGCCTTTCGAGGCCGATTTAACTTGCTTTACCATAAGTTGAAAGATTGTTGTGATTAAAATGTTAATTGATTGGATGAATCTGTTTTCATGGTTGCTTTCAACGAGGGAGAGAAGGGGGGAGGACGGAGAGTGATTGTGGCGTCGGGGCCGGAGAGGTGGCCCCCCGCGTAGGTGAGCACGTTGCAAGCAATGTGATGTATGGAGAAGCGGTCGTCACGGAGTTTCCCGGCAGGACCGGAGCCTTTAGCGGGGGCTCCGGCCTTCCGGGGCGCTGCCGGGGGCGATTACTTTTCGTTTTCGGAACGCGAGGCGAGCTCTTCGAGGATCTGCCAGCACTGGTACATGCCGCGCGGAACGTGGAAGCAGCCTTTCCATTTGCCGCCCTTCAGGGGGAGAAGCACCTCGCCGCGGCGGTTGAGATAGCCGAACCACTCGGGATACTCCTTGTCCTTGAAGTGCTCCCAGGCGTAGTTGTGTACTTTTTCGAACCATTCGAGACACTTGGGGTCGCCGGTCATCTGGTAGCCCTTGATCATGGTGATGAGGGTCTCGATGTGTACCCACCAGAGCTTCTGGTCCCACTCGAGCTCCTGCGGGGGGAAGCCCTTGAGGTCCATGAAGTAGAA
>CAYYQS010000203.1:0-2357 GCA_964472555.1 uncultured Bacteroides sp. | reverse complement strand
AAAGCTGTATAAGCCTTGCTGACAGCATTGTAGCGAGCCGGCTCGGCGGGGTCTTCCAAATTACCCAGCGTAGCCTCGACCAACGCGAACTTTTCTGCAAAAGCCTGATTCGCAACAGCATACTCGCGGAGGTCTTCGAAAGAGAAGACCCCTGCGTGCAGTTTGGCTACTATATCGCTGACGAAAGCACGTTTAAGCCATAATTGCTGAGGCAGGGAGAGAGCCATAATTATAAAGGCTTTTTTAAATGTGAGCTATTATTGAAAGGCCTTGTTTTAGCAACAGATGTTGAAACAACAGCCTCATCGTCTGCTTCTTTATTGATAGCGAAGAAAGTGGGCGAGAACGGCCGACAAGAAGAATCGGGTGTAGTTGCCGAATCTAACTGCATGATTGTCAGATAGTGATCAAACATTTGCTCGCAAGTGAAGGGAGCAGACCATACGCGGAGCGAATCGAAATCGGTGAAATATTCGACCTTTCCCTTATTAGGCTCCGTTACGATAAAGCGCACACGCACAGGCGGTTGCAGTGCAAGAGAGTCGGCGGAATTGTCGGTAGGGACGTGGCACAAAAACGTAGAAGGGATAGTGACGGGGAATGGACCGTCCTCGAAAAAATGCTTTATCTCGCTGCAAGTCAAGAAAGTACTCTTAACGGCCTCGATTGCGGGCATGACCTGTACGACGGGTCCGACAGTGCTGCCGGAGCCCATGGAACGCCCCGTGGAACGTAAAATACCCCCTATTTCACGGGTTGAAAGGGTAGGATCCAGGCTCTTCAACTGGCCAATGCAGCCGGTGACGATAGGGGCGGCAAAACTCGTTCCGTCGACCAGCATGAGCTCGTCTCTTCCCGGCACCCAACCCAAAATTTCGACCCCCGGGGCGGAAACCGTGGATTCAAAAATGCCGTATCGGGGCAAATCGCCGAAGTTGCTGAAATCGGCTTTCCGGAGATTCTTTCCAACGGCTGAAACTTTGATAATATTGTCGCCGCGTTTGGAGGCATCGACGGTAGTGAGGACATTATCGTTGCCGGCGGCCCAGACGATAGTGACAAAAAATTTTTCGGCCATTTCGTAGACGTATTTCCACACTTCCTCCTGCCCGAGAAATTGAGTGCGGGCGAACTCGATCTGGCGGGCAACGGGATATGACGACAGCTCTTCGGAAAAAGAGATACCGGCCGAAATATTTATGATCGAAGCGCCTTTGTTGATAGCGTAAAGAATACCCTGCAACATGGCAAGGCAGCCGAAACGCGCGCCAAGGCTCACCGGCATGAAAGTACATCGCTGAGCAATACCGCCGGAGGCGTAGCCCATCAATCCTGTTGCGATAGCGGCCACCATAGAACCGTGACACAGCACGGGGTCGGGGTCGGAGGAATCGTAGTGAGAGGGAATGGATACATTTTGGGAACGGTTGGCGACATTATATGGCGACACGATTTTTTCGGGAGGAAAAACGTCGGGATCCAAATTGAAATAAGAGTCGACTACGGCAATAACGACGTCGGACGAGGCTTCCGGCCGAGCCAGGACAGACCTGGGGTAGTTAATGGCTTCGAAGTACCAGGGTGATGTGATTGGAGAGACAAAAGAGCTTTCGTGGGCCTGTCCGCCCTCCATGACTTCTTCTTCGAACACCATAAAGGGGATATCGGGAATCTGCTGCGGAAGCTTTTCCTTGATTTCACCGCGTTGCTCGGGTGGTACCTGAATGGACATCAGCTTGGTGAGGGAGTCGGAGAAGAGGATAATATATTCGTCGCCGGGATAGAGCTCCTTGAAGCGGGTGGACCAATCGTTCATGCCGCCGACACCGACCTCGGCGCTGAAGAGAACGTTGAGACGGTTGGATACAATCCGGCGACCGCCGTCGTCGATGACATCTTCTTCGTTGATTGGCGGAACGGGAGAGTATTCGGGCAGCTCGACTTCAACTATCGCGGGTTCGTCGAAAGCCGGGTCGGAGTTGTTGCAGCTGCGAAACTGCGACAGGAGGAAGAGAAGTATGAACAGGAGCAACATGAAGAGCAGACAACGGCCGAGACAGCCGGCGCAGCCCCACGGCTCCCAGAAGAAATAGTGCTTTTTGACGGGGCCTTTGCCATCGAAGTGTATGCGTTTCATATAGTTATCATGTTAATAATCTGACCGAGCTCGCGGTTTGCCTCCGGTCGGACCGAAGAGCGGCGCAGATGAACGACGTAGGCGATGGTGATGTATTCGAGCCATTCGTTGTAGTGGCGGTCGAAAGATTCGGTGAGTGTGACACCGTTTTCGGACATGTCTTCGAAGAGAGCGGCGAGTTCGTCGGGGGTGTATGATGACTTCCGTTCGCGCTCCATGT
>CAYYQS010000202.1:0-2389 GCA_964472555.1 uncultured Bacteroides sp. | reverse complement strand
GAGCTTGATGAAGATGGTCAGCAGGAGGATGATGATGCCGTAGTTGGAGATGAATGAGCTGAGGAATGTGAATACGGGGATTACGATAATGGTGTTGATCCACCGGAAGAGTCCCCAGCCGAGGGGAATGAGACGGGTGAGGGACAGGCCTTCGTCGTAGCCGAGAGTATCGTCGAGGTGAGAGAGGAGGGGGTAGTAGTTGGGGCCAAGGAAGAAGTCGAAGGAAGCAGCCACGCCGTCGGCGACGGTGTAGGGGAGTGTGGCATCCATGCTCATGTCCTTGAGGTAGTCGGCCGACTTGATATCGACTGATTTAATGTCGGCCGAAGTGAAGCAGTTGCGTGCGATGATGACTGAGGAGAAGAACTGGTTCTTGAAGGCTACCCAGCGTAGGCGTCCTGTGAGGTTCTTGCTGTCGTCGCCGTTGCTTTTCAGTTCGTCGACACCCTCGCCTACATATTTATAGTAGATAGCGCTGTTTCGCTCTTCGAATGTGCGTCCTACTTCGTTGCGGGCCATTTTCTGGTGCCAAGTGAAGTCCATCGACGATGTGCTTCCGGGCAGGATCGCTTCCATACCCTGCTGGAGGATGTCCATGCGTACGGTGTAGGAATCAGCGGGCAGGGTGTAGCGTATAGCCCAGCGGCAGCCCTGAGCGGGCTCGAGAACCATTACGACAGCGGTGTCGCCTTCGAGAGCTGTGGCGAAGTTGAATTCGCGGGTGTCGATACGCTGTTCGGCGGTGTTGAATCGGAAACCGTAGCCGTCGGTGTCGTCTTTGAAGAGAAGAATGTTGGAGGGCTGGTCGCCGAGTTCGGTTTTGTATTTTTTGAGTTCAGCCTGTGATATGCGGGCGCCACGGGAGTCGATAGTGAGTTTAATCAGGTCGTTCTCGAGGGTGTACTGGCGGTTGTTGCCAGCCAGATAGCGGGCGAATCCTTCGTAACGGGCAGCGTTGTCGATCACTTTCTGAACTGCTTTCACTGCCTTTACGGCGTCGGCATGAGTGAGGTTGCCCTTGTTGGCCAGAAGTTGTGTGATAGCTACATCGGTACCGGCCGCGGTATATGTGCCGGAGAGGCCTGAGATTGAGTCGACGGTGAGCGTAAGGTTGTCGTTAGAGAAAGTGTAGGAACCGTCGGGCTGGAGTGTGCCCATGGCACGGACAGCACCGGCGAGTGCCATGCTGTCGGCCTCGGTTGAGAAGAGAGCCTGAGCCTTATTGGTTTGAGCGGCTTCCTGCAAGGCCTTCTCGGCCTGTTCCTGCCTCTCGCGCTGAGCCTGCAGCTCGGCTTCGGAGGGCTTAGTGAGCCAGAAGAAACCGAACATTACGGCGGCCATGAGAACGAGGCCGGTAAGGGTGTTTTTATCCATTTTAAATTAAGCTTTTTCGTTGTGATAGGCTATTGCCGCGTCGATGAATGAGCGGAATATCGGGCTTGGAGAGAGGACTGTGCTTGAGTACTCGGGATGATACTGTGTGCCGATGAACCAGCGCTTAGAAGGCATCTCGACTACTTCGACGAGATGTGTAGCGGGGTTCTCGCCGACGCACTGCATTCCTGCGGCTTCGAAGCGCTCGCGGTAGTCGTTGTTGAACTCGAAGCGGTGACGGTGACGCTCACTGACGAGCTCAGAACCGTAGGCTTCGGCGGCTTTTGTGCCGGGGCGCAGACGGCAGTCGTAGCTTCCGAGACGCATTGTGCCACCGAGGTTTGAGATGTTTTTCTGTTCTTCCATAAGGTCGATGACGTTCTCGGGGGTGGAAGGGTTCATCTCTGTTGAGTTTGCTTCTTCGAGTCCGAGGACGTTGCGTGCGAATTCGATTACCATGCACTGCATGCCGAGGCAGATGCCGAATGTGGGCACGTCGTGCTCGCGGCACCATTTCAGAGCAGCGAATTTACCGTCGATGCCACGCTGACCGAATCCCGGAGCGATGATGACACCGTCGAGGTCGCGGAGCTTTTCGTCGGCGTTTGCGTCGTTGAGTTTTTCTGAGTGGATGTATATGAGGTCGAGCTTATGGTCTGCGTATGTTGCGGCGTGGAAGAGTGCTTCGTTGATAGATTTGTAAGCGTCCTGAAGTTCGACGTATTTACCAACGAGGCCGATGCGGACTGTGCTTGTGGCGTTGTCGAGTTTTTCGATGAATTTCATCCAAGGTTTCATCTCGGGTTCTCCTTCGACGGGCATGCCGGTCTTGCGGAGGACTATTTCGTCGAGATGCTGGGCGTGCATCATCAGGGGGACTTTATAGATTGAGTCGACGTCTTTCGACTGTACTACGGAGTCGGGTGCAACGTTGCAGAAGAGGGCGATCTTGCGGCGCATCTCGGGGCTGATCTCTTTCTCTGTGCGGAGCACGAGGATATCGGGCTGGATGCCG
>CAYYQS010000201.1:0-2430 GCA_964472555.1 uncultured Bacteroides sp. | reverse complement strand
TAAACAGAAAAAAGAAGATACCGAGGAGCAACCTGTGAAGGAAGCTCCCCGGCATCGGGTCATATATCTATTCCCAGTCTCTTCACCGCCGCAGAAAGAGAAGAAGTCACCTCCCGGGAGGGAGCAACTCATCTTCTACAGTTTCGCGGCAGCTGCCCCGCACACGATAGGATTCAGTGCATAGTACTTCAAAACTCCACAACTTCATAACTAACAACTAGTACTTACCACTTAACTCCTACGCCCCGCAGCGAAGAGTACTTTGACATCGCGGAAAAAAAACAAAGCTCCCGGCGGTGCCGTGACGCACCTCCGGGAGTGTATTAAGGGTTATAATGGTCGGGATTAACGGATTTCTACTTTCTGCGGACGGCAGTTTGTAGCTGAGACGATGTAAAGACCACGTGAGAGATCGAGGCTGCCGGTGCCTGTCCATGTGCCGAGAGTACGGCCCTGTAGGTCAGTAATCGTCACGGTAGAGGCCGCAGGAGCTTCTACTGTAATGCGGCCGGGAGCGGTCGAAATCCTCATCGGCCCGGTGTAGACGCTTTCAACGCCGGTGGAGATGTCGCCGATGTTGGCGCTGGCGGCGGCGTGGGTGTAGGCCTGACCATCGGCATCCGCGCTCACAGCCGAGGTGGCAAGGATCTGGGCGTCGGGAGATTCGTCGGCGTTGTTGTCGGCGAGGGTGACGTCGATGATGTGGTCGCCTGCGGGGAGCGAAGCCAGATTATGTGAGTACAGGAGTACGCGGGTGGTTGTCGGATCGATAGCGGCGTGATCCATTACGTGGCTGTCGATGCCGGGACCAGCATTGATTGATGCGATGCGGGCGCCTCCCGTGGTCTGAAGATCAACCTGCATTGCGGTGTATTCGCGGTCGGTGTCGAGGTGGACGTAGACGTGGCGTTTGCCGTCGATTGTTTCGCCCATGGTGGGCACGGTGAGGTGGATTTCACCCTCTGCCGAGCGGGCACGGGCGTGGCTACGGGCAGGAGCTTCCTTAGGCTGAGCCAATACGAGACCAACCAGACGGGTAAGGTCGGCAATGTTGATGTCGCCGTTGTGATCGAGGTCAGCACGATTGAAGTCGAATGGATCGGGGTCGCGCATAAGAATGTAGTTGACTACCGCCACTACGTCGGCAATATCGATAGTGCCTGAGTGATCTACGTCGCCCATGAGGCGGGTGATGTTTAGGATAGCCGTAGCGTTCACCTGCCAGAATACAAGTGGATCGGTAATTTTAAAGGGAAGATCATATATGCGTCCTACATTTGTGGCAGTAAAAATGCCGTCTTCACTCATTGTTCCGTAGTCGCTGCTATATGGCAACCACGTAATGGAGAGACCATCTATATCGGCAAGTTCCGAAGGAATAGGAAGTTCGGTTTCTGTTCCGTCGTACACATCAGGAATTGACAGACGATCAAGTTTATATCCGAGAACAGGTATTTCGATATCGTCGGAGCTCACCGCTTGGTTATTTCTCGATACTATGATGTTGCTGAACTTCACCACTCCACGCTTCGCATTTGAAGCAGCTGACGCAGTGAGTACAAAGTCGACTGGAAGTGTCTTGCCATTGTTTGTGTAAGCAACATAGCGTGTCTTTCCGTCTGCAATTTCATTCTCACTTACCGTCATAAGTGAAGAAGTATCCCCGAAGAAATCGAGTATCACACCTTCAGGTAGTTCAACATCGAACTGAATGCCCATGATTGAGTTGGCCGGGTAGTTGAGGACTTCGGTCTGTCCACTATTGGGAAGATAATTTAGTTCTTCCACAAACCGACAGTTCTGCCAACCCGGAGTAGACTTATAAGTCTCAATGGCATAATCCGGTACAAGAAGTGTTATTCCATAAAATTCGGGAGGAAAACCATTTACAGCTTCCGGAGGGGTGGGGCTTTTAATGGACAGTGACTCAATACCACTCTCTCTAAATGCAAACCCGTCAATGCTGCTTACCAACTCAGGAAGATTAATGGTTTTTAGAGAAGTGCAGCCGAAGAACGCATACCCCTCGATTCTGGTTATAGTATTGGGAAGTTCAACATATCTTAGATTTCTACAGAATATGAACATTCTGTCTGCAACCGAAGTCATCGAATTCGGAATTACCACTGAAGTCAGATGATTACTGTTTCTGAACGCATTATCTCTTACAGTCGTAACAGAATTCGGAATGGAATATTGCTCTCTTTTATTACCACAGGGATAGTAGAGTAACTCGGTCATATCCTTGCTAAAGAGCACACCATCTACAGAGCAATAATATGGGTTCTCGCTATCGACATTGAATTCGGTTAGGCTTTCAGCTGAATTATCCGCTCCACCGATATTCAGCCTACCGATAGTCTTTATCGTTTTTGGAGCTGACGGTTGTTAGGATTCGTACGTATTTCGTAAGGTGCTGTCCAGTCGGTC
>CAYYQS010000200.1:0-2438 GCA_964472555.1 uncultured Bacteroides sp. | reverse complement strand
GGTTACAGCTCCGACCACAACACACTCGCGCATAAGCACCGGTGTTTCGAACCCGTCCTCATCTACGTATGCTATATCGCCGGCTATCCGCACCACACGGCCGCCGCCGACAGCATTGAGGTATCGTACTGTATCTCCTATTTTTATTTGCATACTATTCTTTTTTTCTGATTACAAAGATAGGAAATTTTATTTGCAGATTTAGAAAATTATACCTAAATTTGCACCTCGAAAAGCGTAGAAATAATTTGAAAAACACATAAGGCAATGAAAAGAACATTCCAACCCTCTAACCGTAAAAGAGTTAACAAGCACGGCTTCCGTGAAAGAATGGCAACAGCCGATGGCCGCAAGGTGCTTGCCCGTCGTCGCGCAAAAGGTCGCTATTCACTCACCGTATCCGATCACCTCGGCAGCAAATAATTCCGAGCCGACCGTCTTTAACCTTTTTCGGCGCACCCGGACCGAGCCACAGGCTTGCGGGGAGCGCCTTTATTTTTGTAGATACGTGGCATAATGAGTGAAAGCGGAACCTATAAGTGGTCGTTTATCGATCGAGGCAGTCTTGCCGTGATCAATTTCGGCGTGAACATCGCGCTTGCGCGTATGTTGACCGAAGCCGATTTTGGCCTGCTTGCCATGATCTCACTTTTTGTTGCGGTTGCTTACGACCTGTCGAGCTGCGGACTTTCCGACGGGTTGATCCATAAGACACGTCCGACGGAAACGGACTATTCGACCGTGTTTCTATTCAATGCCGGATTCGGACTGCTGTTTGGACTGACTTTCTTCCTGACCGCTCCTCTTACGGCGCGCTTCTTCGGGCATGAGGAGCTCGTGGGCATCATGAGGGTACTCGGTGTTTGCTTCTTCTTCCAGACGATGTCGTACGTTCAGGAGACACGCCTGCGCAAGCAGTTGAGAATGAAGGCAATCTGCTTTGCCCGCGTTGGAGCTACAGTGACTGTTTCCGCTCTGGCTATCGTTCTGGCCGCGTTGGGTTATGGCTATTGGGCCCTGGTGTGCACACAGTTGCTGCTGTCGGTTTTCTTTTTCATTTATTATACAGTTGCGTCGCGCTGGTTTCCGGCTATCCGCTTCAGTGTGAAGGCTTTCAAGGAATTTTTCGGATATGGAGTTCATCTCGCCATAAGCTATCTTTCCACAATAGTGGGACGAAACGTGAATACCTTTGTTCTCGGGCGCCTCTATCCGACCCCTGCACTCTCGGGTGTCTACTATCAAGGAGCTAAACTTGCGAATGTACCCTTTGCAATCGGAGAATATTCACTGAATTCCACTTTCTTTGTAGTTGCCTCTAATGAGGAAGATTTGGATAGGAGGCGCGGACTTATCCGGAACATGTTCACTGTAATTGTGGGCATCAATGTGTTGATCATGATGTTTATGATAGCAGTTTCAGCTCCCGGCATAGAGTTTCTTTACGGCACGAAATGGCTTGCCTCCATACCTATTCTCCGCATACTCGCTATTGCTGAATGCCTTGTATGTATCCGCGCATTCTTTGCTACGATATGCAAAATACACGGGCGCACGAAGTTTGTACGCAACATAGGATTTGTAGAGCTTGGGGTTCAGCTTCTTCTCCTGTTGGCGTTCTGCCGTCAGGGTTTGTCGGTAATAGCATGGACTCAGACCGGAGGTGTGCTTTGCGCGGTGATAATATATGCCATAAGCTGCCGCAAGCACATGGGAATGTCGCTACGCGGTATAGCAGGGACGGTGCTCTACACAGTGTGGCTTCCGCTGCTTGCCGCCGCCATAAGCATGCTTGCCGCCGCTTATCTGCCCACCGGAGCCTTCGTGCGCTGTGTAGTTACTGCCGTGGTATTCGGAGGTGTGACTGTCGCATTTGGCGAGCTGTTCAAAGTGCCCGCCTATCTCTCTGTCCGCAATAAATTACTGCGCCGATAATTTCAAAATGTCAATGTTCTCTTCGCTGCGGGCGTGAGACAATAGAGTGAAACTCTATGCTCTCATCGTGTGCGGGGCAGCTGCCGCGTAGGTGTAGAAGATGAGTTGCTCCCTCCCGGGAGGTGCTTTCTTCTCTTTCTGCGGCGGTGAAGAGACTGGGAATAAGAATATGACCCGATGCCGGGGAGCTTCCTTCACAGGTTGCTCTTCGGTATCTTCTTTTTTCTGTTTATAGAGTGCGCGGTAGCCGCTGATTGATATCTCGCGTTCCCACTTTGGAGGGAATTCGGGGATGCGTGTGCCTGAACATGTGTGGTAGATGATCATGTAGCAGGGGAGATCGAGGTATCCGGCGAAGGCATAGCGGTGAAGAACGTCGGCGTTCTTGGGGGAGAGGTCGTGCGCGTAGAGGATTTTGAAGGATGTTCCGCGCAGGGCGTTGGGGCGACGCTCGGAGGCGATAGCCAGGGGGCGGCGGACGAAGCGGAACTTCAGCTTATACG
>CAYYQS010000199.1:1210-2471 GCA_964472555.1 uncultured Bacteroides sp. | reverse complement strand
AATTTTGCCGCGTTAGTATTTTTTGTTAATTTTGCAGAAAATACTCAATAGGTTTGCGGTTTCTGTATGAATTTAACTTCGGTAAAAGACAAGGTAATAGGATTTACATGGCAGCATATATTGCTCCTCATCTCGATGTTTTTCATGACTCTTGGTGTAGCTCTCTGCGTAAGATCTAATCTTGGCAGCGGAGTTATTTCTTCGATACCTATGTCGTTTACGCTTGCAGGAGAAACGGGACTCGCACCCGGCTGGACTATTGGAGCGTATACCAATGTGATGAACGTGATTCTTGTGGTGAGCCAGATACTTGTACTTAGGCGTCGGTTCGAGCTTATACAGCTTTTTCAATTAATCGTAGGATTCGTGTTCGGAGTGTTTCTCGACGTGAATATGTGGCTGACATCATACATCTCGTACGAGGCTATCCCCGTGCAGATAATCGCACAGTTTATAGGGGCGACGGTGCTTGGATGCGCTGTAGCTGCAGAAATACGTTGTGGCTCGGTAACGATGCCGGGAGAAGGTATTCAGGTTGCTATTGCAAAGGTTACGGGACGGCCGTTTCCTGTAGTAAAAATTGCCGTAGACACTACGTTAGTTGTACTTGCCGTAATTTCGGGATTTTGCTTCTTCGGCACATGGCCGTGGACGGTAGTCGGCCCGGGTACGCTGTTTGCGATGTTCTATGTGGGATATGTGGTAAAGCTGGTCAATCCTCACCTTGGGTGGTTTGACCGCCTTTTAGCCTATCGGCCCGGTTTCCGCCGCTACATCTATGGCCTCGCCCGCTTCATTTACCCCAAAAGGGAGTGGTAAGCTAATTATGTCAATCCCAGCACTCGGTTTCCGAGGCTATTTCGGGAAGCGTTGAGCTGTGATAGACAGGTTCGAGACCACGTTTTTTCTGTGTCCGGTAGTCTTTAAGAAGCACGAAAGCATACCGACCGAGGAGAACTATTGCCACGAGGTTGCAGAGTGTCATAAGTGCCATGGTTATGTCGGCGAATCCCCACACTAAATCAAGCGACGTGAGAGCTCCGATGTAGACTATCACCCCAACTGCGAGGCGGTAGGCCGCGATGCTGAACTTACCGGCTCCAAGGAAACGGATATTTGCCTCGCCGTAATAATAATTGGCGATGATGCTGGTAAATGCAAAAAAGAAAATGGCGATACAGACGAAAGTCGAGCCATAGGTTGAACCTCCGAGGCTCGCGTCGATCGCTTTCTGTGTGAGTGTAATGCCGTCGTACCCTTC
>CAYYQS010000199.1:0-1110 GCA_964472555.1 uncultured Bacteroides sp. | reverse complement strand
GTGATCTGACGGGAGATTCCGAAGGAAAGATTTAATGCATCGGCAATGGTATTGCTCTGCACCGAATTGAAGGCAAATCCGAATGTGAGGGTTATGAGAACAGCAAAGAGTGCAGCCCACCATTTTTTGTGCAAGCCTTTAGAAATATAGTAAGCAGGACCGCCGATATACGATTTCTCACCTTTGATCTTGAAAAGCTGGGCGAGCGTGGATTCTACAAATGCGCTTGCAGCTCCGAGAATGGCAATCACCCACATCCAGAATACGGCTCCCGGGCCCCCGATTGTTATTGCTGTGGCCACTCCGGCTAGATTGCCCGTGCCGACTCTCGAGGCTATGGAAAGAGCGAATGCCTGAAAAGAACTCACCGAACCATGAGCAGGAGCAGATGCGCCCTTTGAGTCTCTCTTGCCTGAACGAAGCAGCAGACGCAACATCTCGCCAATCATGACAAACTGCACACCTCTGCCCCGGAACGTGAAATATAAAGCCACGAGGAGCAACAACGATACAAGAATGTAGTCGGTAAGCACTCCACTGACTGAGGCAACGAGTTCGGAAAGTCCCATTCTGAATAATGTTTTTTAAAAACGGGGGTGCGCTGAAATGCACACCCCCGAAATGATTTTTAAAGTATCAATGCTTGCGAAGACCGTTATAGTCGCGGCTGTATCGCAGCATCTGTTCGGGATAGGTCTCGGTATATGATACCGTCACATCCGTGATATTTCCATTTTCATCGCGGAGAGCAGTATATACCGGGTTCACGAAACCTTTATAAGGAGCGATGTTGAGGGTTGCATAGCGGTCGAGCACCTGCTTGTGGAGTTCGGGATTAACCTTCACGGCGTAAGTCTCAACGAGATTCTGAGCGGCAGCGTAGTCGCCTGTCGAACGTATGCGCTGAATTTCTGCGAGGAGTTCGCCAAAGAGACCGCGGAGAGCCTGATAGTCGTTGATCTGAATATAAGTTTTGCCATCGCGGTCGATGAGTTCGATCACATTGTCGGCCTTTCCTTTCTCGTAGCACCATTCGGCGATGAGTTTGCGGTTGCGCATGTGCGCTTCCTCTACATCTTTACCGGGTTCGATGCGCATGAGCTGAGTCAT
>CAYYQS010000198.1:0-2475 GCA_964472555.1 uncultured Bacteroides sp. | reverse complement strand
GATGTTCGAGAGCATGGGAGTGCTGTCGAAAGCAGAACTTGAGGCACGCAATGATGTGAAGTGGGAGATGTACACAAAGAAAATACAGATCGAAGCCCGCGTGCTGGGCGATCTCGCGCTGAATCATATCATACCGGTGGCAACACGCTATCAGTCGATGCTGGTAGACAATGTGATAAAGCTCCGCGAACTCTTCGGCGAACGTGCAGCAGAAATGGCGCGGTGCGACATGGAGACTATCGAAAACATCTCGCAGCGCATGAGCAACATCAAGACCACCGTAGCCTCAATGGTATCGGCCCGTAAGCGTGCCAACGCTATCACCGATGAGCGTGAGAAGGCTATCGCCTACCACGATAACGTGGTTCCGGCCATGGAGATGATCCGATACAATATCGACAAACTCGAACTCATGGTCGACAACGAAATGTGGCCGTTGCCCAAATACCGCGAGCTCCTTTTCATCCGCTGATATGGAACTGCTCAAGCATGAATGCGGAGTGGCGATGATCCGACTTCTGAAGCCACTCTCCTACTTCAAGCAGCGCTACGGCACCTACTCCTACGCTCTGGACCGCCTCTATCTGCTCATGGAAAAGCAGCATAACAGGGGTCAGGAAGCAGCCGGTGTGGGTGTGGTGAAACTGCATGCCCCCGCGGGATCGGAATATGTATTCAGAGAAAGAGCTCTCGGGACCGGCGCAATCGACAGGATTTTCAGCACTATAGGCGAGAACCTGCCCGAAAAACTGAGCAGCATGACCGCAGCGGAAGCTGAGGCTTATGCGCCTTTCATCGGTGAAATCTACATGGGCCACCTGCGGTACAGCACAACGGGCCGCAGCGGCATTGAATATACTCATCCTTTCTTACGGCGCAACAACTGGCGCTCGAGGGCGCTGATGCTGTGCGGGAATTTCAATATGACCAACGTCGATGATATTTTTGCAAATATCGTGGCAACAGGTCAGCACCCGCGCATTTTCAGCGATACCGTGATGCTACTGGACCAGATAGGCAATTCGCTCGACAAGGAGAACCACAGGCTCTACCGCTCGTACAGAGATTCGCTTGAAGATCCTGATTTAGCTTTCCGTATCGAAGAAGAACTTGATCTGAGCAACGTGCTGGGGCAGACGGCTCCTCTGTGGGACGGCGGCTATACGATCTGCGGTGTAACAGGGTCGGGATCATCTTTCGTACTTCGCGACCCCCACGGCATCCGGCCTGCATTTTACTATGTGAACGATGAGATAGCCGTCGTTGCTTCGGAAAGACCGGTGATTCAGACCGTATTCGACGTAGCATCTACCGATGTGCACGAACTTGAGCCCGGATGTGCAATGCTCATAGGACGCAACGGAAAGGTAGAGATCAAGAGAATCCTTGCCGAAGGTGACAACCGGCGTTGCTCGTTCGAGCGTGTGTATTTCTCCCGCGGCAGCGATGCGGAAATATACAAAGAGCGTAAACAGCTCGGAGCCAATATCGTGCCTGAGCTGTGCCGCATGATCGACGACCGCTTCGACCGGACGGTGTTTTCTTTTATTCCCAATACCGCAGAGGTTGCTTTCTTAGGCATGGTACAGGCTCTTACGAAGCATCTCGACGAAGAGAAGAAAGAAGAAATTTCGAAACTCGCGGCGGAAGGGGAACTCACCGATGAAGCTCTCACCCGGGTGCTGAGGCAGAAGGTGAGGGTTGAGAAAATTGCGATAAAGGATATCAAACTGCGCACATTCATAGCTGAAGGGAGTTCGCGAAACGACCTTGCCACGCATGTGTATGACGTAACTTACGGATGCGTGGCGCCCGGAGAGGACACACTGGTGGTGATAGACGACAGCATAGTGCGGGGCACCACTCTGCGCCAGTCGATCCTCCGGATACTCGACCGACTTCATCCGGAGCGGATAATAATAGTATCGTCTTCGCCGCAGGTGCGCTATCCTGACTATTACGGCATAGATATGCCTAATCTCGAAGAGCTTGCGGCATTCAGAGCGGCTATCTCACTACTCGAAAGCACAGGGAGGGCACATATCATCGACAGAACTTATCAGGAGGCTGTGCGGAATACGGGTCTTCCGGCATCGGAGCAGACAAATGCCGTGCGTAATATCTATGCACCTTTCAGCGACAAGGAGATTGCCGATCGTATGGCCGAGATGCTCACACCGGGCGGTATCCACGCCCGTGTGGATCTTCTCTTCCAGACCTTGGAAGGGCTGCACGACGCTGTGCCGGGGTGCCCGGGCGACTGGTATTTCTCCGGTGATTATCCCACTCCGGGAGGAAACAATATGGTGAACCGGGCATTCATAAATTATTATGAACGTTCGCGGTCGGTCAGGTACATACCTTAAAAGCAGTCCGAGGATGATTTTCTCCCTTGGGGTTGAAAAAGAGGAGGTAAATGCACCCCGTTTCGGTTATTTTTTGTAATTTTGCAACGGGAGAATTCCCTCCGGTAAA
>CAYYQS010000197.1:0-2509 GCA_964472555.1 uncultured Bacteroides sp. | reverse complement strand
TCCGATATGTGCTTCTCGCGCCATATCAGCACCGACATCATGAAATCATGAAATCCGTGCCCTTTATGCTCTTTTGCATTAATCGTCTGCGCTTCTTCAGCCATAATTCCAGAAACTTGTTTATGACCTTAGTATCTTTATCAGCCCCCCGCTCCCGAGCTTGATCACGGTCGAAGCCTTAGCTATACCCGTGTCATTGCGCCTGTATTCAGCCACATAGTCCGCAGCATCCAGTATCGCCTTATTTATCTCTTTGAAGATTCTCGGGGATGCCTCGCCGCTCACGTTGGCCGACGTCGAGACTATAGGCCGGCGCAACCTCAAAGCAAGCTGCTGCGAATAAAATTCCGAAGTCACCCTTATCCCGACGCTTCCATCCTCACCCATAAGATTTGCAGCAAGGTTCTTTCCCTTGTCATACACGATCGTCATCGGGTCTGTGGCAACACCTATAAGTTCCCATGCCACCTCCGGCACCTCCTCCACATAAGTCTCAACCCACCCCGCATAAGGCACAAGCGTTATCAGCGCCTTATTATCGGCACGTTGCTTTATATCATATATCCGTGCTACGGCTTCCGCATTTGTTGCGTCGCATCCTATCCCCCATATCGTGTCGGTTGGATACACCACGATGCCACCGTTTTGCATCACCTTGCAGGCACGCTCCACATCCTCACGCACAGCCTTTCTTTCTTCCGGTGTCATCGGTTCATCCGTTTTAGCAGATTGTACGAAGGCAGTATGCCGAGCTCGCCCGCCTTCGACAGGTCGGCCGTACCGGCTTCACGGTTTCCGAGCTTCATGTAAGCGTAACCGCGGTTGTAGTATGCCTCTCCGAAATCAGGTTTAAGATCTATCGCCTTCGTGTAAGCACTCACGGCCGATGTCAGATCCTCCTCCTCAAGCAGCACATTACCCTTGTCGTAGTATGCGAAAGCCATGTTTGGCGAAAGTTCCGTTGTCTTATCGAAATCGGCGATGATGCTGCGCAATTTCGCCCTGCGCATCTCCGGCGTCATTTCATGCCCCGCATCCCCCTTCTTGTTCGCCTCGTTTGTGCGACCGGTATTGCTTGACTCAGCTTTAAGCATTTGATAGTTGGCAATAGCGCGCATCAGGTAGGCAAGCGACCAGTCGGGGGTCAGCTCTATCGCGCGACTGAAATCCGCGATCGCAGGCTCATAGTCACGCAAAGTCATGAAATCCATGCCGCGACCAAAAAATTCTACGGCACGCGGCTGATGGGTCGCAAGATATGAATTGTAATACTCTATCGACTGAAAATGTCTTTGCATAAGACCCTCATCCTCAATCGTCGGCACGCGGTCAGTCACAATAAGTGCAAATCGCAGTATGCGCGACGAATTGATGTCGTCTACCTCCTTTATGTAGAACCCGGTCTCCTGAAGCTCCGTCGGCGAGCCGTAGTACGACAGCACCACCATCGGCTCCATCTCGATAGCGATGTTGCGGTCCTGCACCTTGCCGCGTATGCTCTTGTTGTTATATTCCCCTTCGAGTTCGGTATTGTTCTCAACCGTTAGAAGCGACATAAAGCGGTCTGCCACCATCTGCGACGAATACTCCTCCACCGACGCAGCCGGCTCATCACCACCTTGTGCATCTGTCCCGCCTCCGGTTGCCGTGGCAGCCATGTCACCACCTGCCCCCTTCGCCGCCTCTTTAGCCTTCTTTGCCTCAGCCTGTGCTATCTTGGTCAGCTCGGTTGCTTTGTTGTAATCCCTCTCTGCCTCGCGCAGATGCCCCCCACGCTCGCTGTTCACCTGAAAGCGTGCGAAATATGCTCCCGCGAAATCAGGATATTGCTCAATCACCTTGTCGATATCCTCAATAGCCTTGTCCCACTGATGCGTCTCGCGGTACAGCATAGCGCGGTTATAGAGCGCACGCGCATCATCCCGCTCAAGTTTCAGCACCTGACTGAAATCCTGAATAGCACGGTCATTATCCGACACCTCCGCGCGCAGCAGACCACGGTTAAACCATCCCACCGGGTTCAGCGGATCGAGATTCACAGCGTAATCATAGTCCGCCATAGCGCCGAAATAATCATCGAGTTTATAGCGCAGGAAAGCCCTGTTAATGAAGTAACCCGCATAATGCGGCTGCAACTTGATCGCCTCATTCATGTCAGCGAGGGCAGCAGCGAAATCCTCATTGCTGTTTATCGCTATATCCGCGCGCATCACATATGCGTTCACCGCATTCCGGTTGAGCTCCAGAGCCTTGTCAAGATCAGCTTTTGCCGCCACCGTGTCGCCCGTTATCATGTTGAGGCGTGCCCGACCCATATATGCCCCGTCAAATCCGGGATACACCTTCATCAGTCGGTCAAAACTCTCACGCGCGCCGTCATAGTCCGCAGCATCCTCTTGTGCGAGAGCCTTGTTGAAAAGTATGCCGCGGTTGTCGGGCAACTGCGACAAGGCGTGATTGTAATCCTCTATCGCATCCTTGCTCTTACCCTGATTCTGGCGTGCGACAC
>CAYYQS010000196.1:0-2531 GCA_964472555.1 uncultured Bacteroides sp. | reverse complement strand
ACAGACCCTGACACAGACCCTGCATGTGCTTTGGCGCTACCTTTGATACGAACGAGAGACCAAGAGGCGAGATGAAAAGCTCGGCCACGGTCAGGAAGAAGTAGAGGGCTATGAGTACCCACGGACCTGCCTTCAGACCTTCTTTCACACTTGCCGACATTGCGCGGAATTCGTCGCCCGACGGATAACCCTTGAGGTAGCAGAAGATGCAGAGGAAGAGGTAGGCGAGGCCTGCGAGACCCATACCGATTGCTATCTTCCGAGGTGTGGATATCTCACGGCCGCGACGGGATAGGGAGCTGAAGAGAAGCATCACAAGCGGTGTGAGAACAATCACGAAGAAGGGATTTACGGCCTGCCAGATTTCGGGAGCTATAGTATCGGTCGACACAAAGTCGCGGGCGAAGAGGGAGAGCGAAGTACCGTTCTGGTGGAAAGAGAGCCAGAAGAAAATCACGATGCCGAGCACTGCGAAAAGGGCAGCCATGCGCTGCTTGATTTCCTTTGCCATGGCAAGTTTTTCTTCAGCAGTATACTGTACGCTTTCAGTCTTCGCTTTGGCTGCGGGAGTGGGCAGCTGCTTCTTGGTGCACACAAATATGGTGAGGGAGATGAGCATTGCGGCTACAGAAGCAATGAAGGAGTAGTGGATACCCGTGTTGAACACGTCAAGATACTCCGAGCAGAATGCCTGGAGATCGGTCCCGGCTGTGTGTCCGGCTGCGCTTGCCACAGCATAGAGGTTCTCCATATTCTGGGCGCCCATCGAGTCGGTGACAGAGAGATATTGATGACAGAGTGCGGGGAAGTCGGCATTATAAGTCATGCTGTGCACACCCAGCCACCAGCTTCTGAGAATAGGAGCTACGAAGGGAGCTACGAGACCTCCGATATTGATGAATACGTAGAAGATCTGGAAGCCGGAGTCGCGCTGTTCGCTGTAGCGGGGATTGTCGTAGAGCTGACCAACGATAGCCTGAAGATTGCCTTTGAAGAGGCCGTTGCCGAAAGCGATGAGGAAGAGTGCGAAGCAAGTCATGGCAAGAAGCCAGCTCTTGTTGTCGCTCGTGGCGAGGATAGGTATGGAGAGCACAACATATCCCAGCGTCATTATTATGAGACCGTTGATGATAGTGCCTTTATAGTTCTGAGTGCGGTCCGCGATGATACCGCCTACCAGACTGAGGATGTAGATACCGGCATAAAAGAAAGAATAAATCAAGGCGCTTTCGTCGCCCGACAGACCGAATTTTGAGCAGAGGAACAGAACGAGCACGGCATTCATAATGTAGTAGCCGAAGCGTTCGCCCATGTTGCTCAACGCGGCAGGGATTAGTCCCTTGGGTTGGTTCTTGAACATGTTTATTAGGATTACGGTTTGTTTTTGCTGCTAAGTTAGTCAAAAACTTTTATATAAGCACAATTTTTGATTGCGTGAGAAGCCTTTTTTCATGGGGAACGGTCGGGAGCCAAAGCGAATTTTAAATTCTCAGAGGGTGAAAAAGTTGCTTAAAAGCTATTATATCAGAGAAATAGGTGTGATTTTTAGGAGCACGATATATTTTCAATCCTGATGAGGGCGTCGTGAGGTATATTTCGGAAATTATTTGTATCTTTGCATCTCAATTGAAGAATAATGACGCCCGCTTTTCAATGGATTACATCGGGTGTTGATGTGCCACCCCTTGATTATCAGCGGCTTGAACAGTGGATTGCTCAAGTCGCAGAATCTCACAACCGCACGGCACACACTCTCAACTACATTTTCTGTGACGATGAGGAGATTCTTCGCGTCAACCGCAGCTTCCTCAATCACGACTACTATACCGATATCATCACTTTCGACACTTGCATGGGTTCGCTCCTCAGAGGCGATATGTTTATTTCGCTCGATACTGTGAGGACTAATGCCGAAAGTGTCGGCGCTCCCTATCTCGACGAACTTAAGCGCGTCATAATTCATGGCGTGCTTCACCTATGCGGTATAAACGACAAGGGGCCGGGCGAACGAGAGATAATGGAGGCAGAGGAAGACAAGGCTCTTGCCATGCTTTAATTATTTTTGAAATTTTACCATGCGTTTTCAATTCGACGTTATTGTTGTTGGTGCCGGACATGCCGGTTGCGAGGCTGCTCACGCTGCCGCGAGAATCGGTGCATCTACGCTCCTGATAACAATGGATATGAACAAAATAGCGCAGATGAGCTGCAATCCTGCAGTAGGCGGAATCGCAAAGGGACAGATAGTGAGGGAGATAGACGCTCTGGGCGGACTAATGGGAATTATCACCGACCGCACCGCTATCCAGTTCCGGATGCTCAACCGCAGCAAAGGTCCGGCAATGTGGAGCCCGCGCGCCCAGGCCGACCGCAACCGCTTCAGTGCATTGTGGCGCAGCTGTCTCGAAACCACTCCCGGACTTTCTATGTGGCAGGGCTCCGTAGACCGTCTTCTTTTTGATGCCGACGGCCGTCTTGAAGGTGTGGGCACAGCTGAAGGTGCCGAGTTCAAGGCTCCTAAGGTCGTGCTT
>CAYYQS010000195.1:0-2587 GCA_964472555.1 uncultured Bacteroides sp. | reverse complement strand
CTGTGTGCCTGAGTTTGATAGCTCCACGGTGTTGGTGATGTATGGTTCGCCGGGAGGTAGCTGCTTCTCTATCACCGGGTGACGGGCCTCGGTGAGTCGGAGAGTGAGCGAGTCGTCGACCACGGGGCGGTTGTAGCGGTTCTCGATTGCTACGCGTGTGAATGCGTTGAGAACGTCGAGGCGCGCCAGGAGTGCCGCATCAAGCTGAAGAGCGGGAATGTATTGTGCTACGGTGGCTACGAGTTCGGAGTATAGACGGTTCTGGAGCGCTTCGATTTTTTCCTGAGCTCCGAGAATCTGCTCTTCATAGTCCTTGAGTTCGGGAGTGATGTAACGCTCGGCGTTGACGAGTGTCTGCTTGCGTATCCACTGTGCCGGAACTTTAGCCTTGTGGGTGTTTGTGACTTCGATATAGTAGCCGAATACGTTGTTGTAGCCGATCTTCAGCGAGGGTATTCCTGTTGCCTCTATCTCGCGTGCCTGGAGCTTGGCGAGATAGTCCTTGCCTTCGTAAGCAATGGCGCGCAGGCGGTCGAGCTCTTCGTTGACACCGCGGCAGATGATGTCGCCGCGGGAAGCAGTGCCTGCGGCATCGTCGGGAATCTCGCGGGTGATTCGTTCGCGCACGGTATCGCAGGGGTTGAGCTGGTCGCCAATGGCGGTGAGCTGCCGGAGGTCGGATGCGGCGCAGAGCTTGCGAAGAGGTATGATAGCAGCGAGGGCATTGCGCACCTGAATGAGTTCGCGCGGTGAAATGCGGTCGCAGGCAACTTTGGTAACGAGTCGCTCAAGGTCGCCGACGGTCTTGAGGAGATCGGCGATAGTATCGCGCTCGTCGGGGTGGCGGAAGAAGTATTCCACCACGTCGAGGCGCTCGTTTATTGCCTTCGGGTCGCGAAGCGGCATCTGGAGCCAGCGGCGGAGCATGCGCGCGCCCATAGGCGTGAGGGTGCGGTCGATGACTCCGAGGAGGCTTTTGCCTTCTGAATCGAGGGGCTCGAAGAGCTCGAGATTGCGGATTGTGAAGCGGTCGAGACGCACGCTCTTACCCTCGTCGAGGCGCGAAATGGAGGTGATGTGGGCCGTGCGGGTGTGCTGGGTGAGGTCGAGATAGTGGAGAATGGCTCCCGCGGCGATAATCGCGGCATGCATGCGGTCGAGGCCGAAACCTTTGAGTGATGTCGTGCCGAACTGCTTGCGGAGCCGCTCGTCGGCTGCATCGGGGGTGAAGAGCCAGTCTTCCATCTCGAAGCAGAGATATTGCTGGGAGAATTCGGAGACACGTGCTTTGAGTCCACGTTGTACCAGAAGCTCTTTCGGAGCCATATTTCCGAGCGTTTTGTCGATGTATTCCTGCGAGCCTTCAGTGGCGAGGAATTCGCCGGTTGAGATGTCCAGGAGAGCGAGCCCGCATGTATTCTTACCGAAGTGTACGGCGGCAAGGAAGTTGTTTTCGCGACGTGAGAGTACGTTGTCGCCCATTGCGACGCCGGGGGTTACAAGTTCTGTGATGCCACGCTTCACAAGCTTCTTGGTGAGCTTGGGGTCCTCGAGCTGCTCGCAAATGGCCACGCGCTTACCCGCACGGACGAGCTTGGGAAGGTAGCTGTCGAGTGCGTGGTGAGGAAAACCGGCGAGTTCTACAAACTGAGCGGCTCCGTTAGCACGCCGGGTAAGCGTGATGCCGAGTATTTCGGATGCGACAATGGCATCGTCGGAGAATGTCTCGTAGAAGTCACCGACACGGAACAGCAGTATTGCATCGGGATGCTTTGCCTTCATCTCGGAATACTGCTTCATGAGCGGAGTCTCTACATATTTCTTTGCCACAGGAGGTGATGTATATTAGTGGTTATCGTGCTGCTTTTCTCTCTTGATTGGGGATTGCTATGGAGGTGAACACCTGGATAGCGGCTCCTGCGAGTGTGAATGCGATCCAGTCGCGGAGCTGGGATGCGGGGTAGAAGAGGAAGAATGCTGCCACGCAGAAGAATATCGCGCTCCAGCTCTCGATGCGGTGAAGGCGCTTGAGGCGCATGTCGGTGCCCCGATATGGCGAGAAAAGGCGTGCCACAAGCAGGATGAGCGCTCCGGCTGAGTAGACATAGGGATAAGCGGCCTGAGCCCATTCTACATTCATGAGGAAGAAGGGGACGATAGTGGCGATGAGGATGATCAGGAGCGCTATCGGTGCTATAGTGCCTGATAGGATTGCTGAGAGGGAGTTATTTTTCACTTGTAGTATTTTGTGTTTCGGTGAATATGTACACGTCTTCTCCGGCGCGCTTCATGCCATATTGCTCACGGACTACCTGCTCCATGAGGTCGCGGTCGGAGGCAAGACGGCGGTTGAGGTCGCGGTAGTAGAGCATGGTGTCGCGGTTGGCTTCGAGCTCGGCGCGGAGGCTGTCGATTGTGCGGTCGTAGTCGATGCTGCGGAACACTGTATTCTCACCTGAGAACGCGATGTAGCAAAATGCGGCGATGCATACGAGGGTGACGGGCGAGAGGAAGCGCCTGCACCACGACCAGATAGAGGAAAGAGTTGGATTCATAGCATTAATACCATTTGATGCCGTTGGAGAGT
>CAYYQS010000194.1:0-2705 GCA_964472555.1 uncultured Bacteroides sp. | reverse complement strand
AGTCGATGATCTGAAGACCATTACCCCAGGGAAGAACCGCAAACGCCATTACCGACGCGGCGATAACGAGGTATGGTGCCAGACCGAAAAGGAAACGGTCGATATGATTGAGGTGGATAATCTCCTTGATGAGCATCTTGAACATATCCGCGAAGCTCTGGAGAAGACCCATGGGGCCTACGCGGTTCGGGCCGAGGCGGCACTGGAAGGCAGCGCACACTTTACGCTCATAGTAGATATAGAACAGTGCAAGCAAGGCGTAGACCAGAAGCATGCCGATACCGATAAGCACGCACTCAACCGTGACGGTGAGCCAGCCGGGCATAAGCGAGCGCAGAGCATTGTCGATCCACGTTGTTATTAATGAAAAATCCTGCATGATGCTTTTATGTTACTGATTAAGCTGAAGGTTAAAGGGGATGTTGCTTAGCGGTCGATATCAGGCACGATATAGTCCAGTGAGCCACCGATCGTAATAAGGTCGGCAATCTTCTGGCCGCGGGTTATATGGTCTACTACGCACGCCAGAGGGAGACAGGGAGGTGCGAGTTTGAGGCGGTACGGCTTTGTAGAGCCGTCGCTTTCGAGATAGATGCCGAATGCGCCGCGGCAGCCTTCGGTAACCTGGAACCAATGTCCGGCAGGAAGCTTGAACATCTTGGGCACCTTCACGCAGTATTCGCCGGTGGGGATATTGTCCACGAGCTGCTCGAGGATATGAGCCGACTGCTCGATTTCCTTGAGGCGGCATTTGAAGCGGGCCATCGAGTCGCCCTCTGTCATTACCACTTCCTCGAAGTCAAGTTCAGGATAAATGCTGTAGGGCTGGAGCTTACGCATGTCGCACGCCCAGCCTGAAGCGCGGCCCGAAGGACCTGTGATAGCATACGAGATAGCATCTTCACGCGAAAGATATCCCACGCCTTCGAGGCGGTTCTTGGCAATTACGTTACCGGTGAAGATTTCGTTGTACTCCTTGATATTTGCAGGGATTACCTTGAGCAGAGCCTTTACGTCTTCCGCAAAATCGGGAGCAAGATCCTGCATCACACCACCGATGCACGAGTAGTTGAACGTCATGCGGGCACCGCAGGTCTTCTCGAAGATATCGAGGATCTGCTCACGTACACGCAAGGTATAGAAGAGCATCGTGGTTGCGCCGAGGTCCATGCAGTAGGTACCGATGAAGAGGCAGTGAGATGCGATACGGCTGAGCTCATCCATCATCACGCGGATAACCTGCGCGCGACGGCTGATTTCGATGCCTGCAGCCTTCTCATAGAGCATACACAGAGCATGGTGGTAGTTCTGGGCCGAGAAATAGTCCATTCGGTCCATAAAGTGCAGAGTCTGAGGATACATCAGTGTCTCGCACAGTTTCTCGATGCCGCGGTGGATATAGCCGCAGTACACATCGATTTTCTTTATGGTCTCACCGTCTACGGCAGTGCGGAAGCGAAGCACACCGTGGGTTGCAGGGTGCTGCGGGCCGATGTTCACCACAAATTCGTCCTTCTCGAAGATACGACGGGGTGTCTTAACGACTTTTCCCTCGGCATCAAGAGTATAGACGTCGGTGAAATCCGACTGGCGTTCGCTTTCTATCGAAATGGGGTTGAGAGCCGGATCCTCGTCATAATCCTTGCGGAAGGGGAAGCCTTTCCAGTCGATGCTGAGGAAGAGGCGGCGCATGTCGGGATTATTGAGGAAAATGATTCCGTAGAAGTCATACACCTCGCGCTCGTAGATCTCTGCAATTTTCCAGATGTCGGCTACTGAGGGTATCGTAGGCTGTTCGCGATCACCTGCGGCAAGCACTTTCACACCTACAATAGTGTTGGAAGCGGTCGACATGAGGTAGTAGATAGAACCGAGACTCTCGGTCCAGTCCATACCTACAATAGTTATAAGGTAGTCGAAGTGGAGCTCCGCATCGTTGCGAAGACGGAGGGCAACCTCGTACCAACGGTCGTTAGCCACTGTCATCAAAGGAATTGAATCACCTTCAATGGTAGCTTCCGGGAAGATTTTGCTTAACTTTTCGGTTAAATTAGCCATGATGAATTGATGCGGGGATTAGTCTTCCACTCCTTCCACGGGGTGAGCGGCGAGGAATTCTTTCTGTTTTTCCTGACGGTTTACGCCGCCAAAGAATTTTTCTACCTTTATTTTACGCGACAGCTGCATGATGCCGTAGATCATCGCTTCGGGGCGGGGAGGACAGCCGGGAACAAAGACATCCACGGGCACGATATCCTCAATACCCTTGGCTACATGATAGCTCTTGCGGAATGGTCCGCCGGAGATGGCGCATGAGCCACAGGCTATCACATACTTAGGCTCGGCAAGCTGATCGTAGAGACGGCGGAACACGGGCACCATGCGGTTCACAATCGTTCCGGCAACCATCATGAAGTCGGCCTGACGGGGCGACGAACGGGCCACTTCCCAACCGAAGCGCGCCATATCGAAGCGGGCTGCGCCAAGCGACACGAATTCGATACCGCAGCAGCTTGTGGCAAAGGTGAGAGGCCACAAAGAGTTGGAGCGACCCCAGTTGATGAGCTTGTCAAGTGAGCCCACAACAATATTGGTGCCGCTTTCCTGAAGCTCCTTTACAAGCTTCTCTATATATTCATTGTCTTTCCACGCCTCGTAGGGCATGCTTTTGGTAGTTACTTCCATTCAAGAGCTCCTTTCCGCCA
>CAYYQS010000193.1:0-2789 GCA_964472555.1 uncultured Bacteroides sp. | reverse complement strand
GGGTGTGAGACCGGGGTCGGTTTCGGCTATATCGGTTTCGGAAGTCTCCGAAGCGGTGTCGGTGGACGGGGAAAGCTCCGGGGGCAACACCTCGGCAATGGCGTCGACTATGCGTGTGAGTCGGCTGTCGGAGAGTGTGATGCGGTCTTCGCCTCCGTCGAATATTCCGGCGAAGAGATCGCTCTTGAACTCGAGGGTAGCCAGCATGCGCTCCTCGATAGAGCCCGCAGCCACCATGTTGATCACCTGAACGTTGCGGCGCTGACCGAGGCGGTAGACACGCGATATGCGCTGCTCCAGCACGGCAGGATTCCAGGGCAGGTCGAGGTTTATCACTATCGATCCGGCCTGCAGGTTTAGCCCGGTGCTACCCGCGTCGGTGGAGAGAAATACACGCACGGCAGGGTCGGTGTTAAAGCTTTCTGTGAGAGTCCGGCGTCTGTTGGCGGGAACGGAGCCATGGAGATATTCGTAGCGAATGGAGGCGCGGTCGAGTTCTTCGGCCACGATACGCGTCATTCGCTCCCACTGGCTGAAGATCACTATCTTGTCGTCGCCCGACTCCTGAACGTCGCGGATGAGCTGAAGTGTTTCGGCCACCTTGGTGTCGAAGCGCGTGGTCTGGTCGACAACGAAAGTGCTGTCGCATACCATGCGCATTCGGCTGAGCAGGAGCAGGAGGCGCTTACGGTCTTTCTCCGACATGAAGCGCGACTGCTGCCACTTGGCCACGAGGCGCGCCACTACGGCACGGGCTTCGTCGTGGACGGATGTCTGCTGCGGCGTCATGGGCACGAAGAGAATCTTGTCGGAGCGCTCAGGGAGCTGAATTTCTACTTCGCTTCGACGGCGGCGTATCATGCATCCGCTGAGCCTCGATGCAACCTGTGCGAGATTCTTATATCCGGTGACCTTTCCGGTGGGAGAGGTGGTGACGTGCCGTTCGATGAACTCATGGTAGGGGCCGAGGGCGTACTGGTCGACGAACTGCATTACCGAATAGAGCTCTTCCAGACGGTTTTCGAGCGGCGTGCCCGAGAGGATCACCGAGTAGTCGGATTCTATGCGTCGTGCGGCCTGCGATATCTGTGTATTCCAGTTCTTGAGGCGCTGAACTTCGTCCATTATTAGCATGTCGAAGCGCAGGGAGCCGAATACCTTTATGTCGTTGGCAAGGGTATGATAGGAGACGATCTTGTAGAAAGCCTCGTGGGAGTAGAGCTCGCGGCGGCGGGTGTGGATGCCTTCTATCACCAGAGCCTCGTCGCCGGTGAAGCGCTCAATCTCTTTTTTCCACTGATATTTGAGCGATGTGGGGCATACTATCAGCACTGACGCGGCCATATTGTAGCGGCGGTAGAGTTCGGCTGCGGCAAGAGCCTGCACTGTTTTTCCGAGACCCATTTCGTCGGCGATCAGCACTTTTCCGGCTTCGAAGGCGAAGCGTACGCCTTCGGCCTGATAGGGATAGAGGGCTGTGCGCAGAAGTGAATCCATGCCTTTGCCGGTGAGGTCGCCCATAAGCTCGCTTCTGCGCCTTCGGTCGCGAGCCTCGAGGATATAGTTGAGTGCATCGGGCATGCAGTGAAAGCGCGGATCGATGCGTCGGGCATTCTCTATAAAAGCGGGCAGGTCGGGAATCATGCCGGGTGTGGCCACCATATCGTCGTCGAAATACCGCAGAGCCGCTACTGCGAGAGCCTCAGGTGTTTTCTCGGGCAGATGAAGGCGGAGTCGGCGACCGCCGGTGTAGGAGATGTAGAGCATCGGGCGCGAGGGGATGTCGGCCACGGGTTCTTTTCCGGCGGCCCGGAGCCATGCTGCCACAGCCTCGATATGTTTGCAAGTGCCGAGCGAGGATGTGCGGAAGTCCATACATTCGCAGTTGTTCCACTTGCTGCCCTCGCCGTGATACGACACTCTGTAGACCCTGTGAGAGGAATGGCTGGTGACGGTATAGCGCCCGGGCGCCCAGCGACCCGAAAGCTCGGCAACATCGAAACCACCCCGGCCAGCAGCCTGACGGCGCAGTGCAAGCTGCCACTCGCGGAGCGACATTCCTGCCGGACATGTGGCCGTAGGCACACACTGCCCGACTTTGGAGGGTGCATTACCTTTCCTTGTTCTGGGTTTCACATTGCAAAGTTAAGTAAAACAACGTAAAAAAACGCACACGCGCGAAAATATCCTTCATGCAGAGGCCAACTTTAAGGCGGCGGGATTGTTATAATTACAGAACCGCAACCGGCGAGGCGGCGAGATTGAAATCTCCCACCAGCGCAACGGCGGCTGAAATTGCCGCGACGCCCCGCTCCGACGACAGATCATAGGTGGCCGACCGGAAGAACGCTCCGGACGGCCACGACTATAAAACAACGGTATTTTCCCTCCCCGGAGAGGGTGATACAGACCACCTCCCAAGCTTTTAATTTTTATTAATAAAGAAATTTTTCTCTATTTGCCAAATGAAACGATTTTTTGCGTACCTTTGCACCCGGTAGACAAGGTCTGACCCAATTATACATAGCGACATATTTTCAACACCATAATTTTTATGAGCAAGATTGAAGAAATCAAGAAAGCCCGTATCGCCGAGGTAAAAGCAGACCTCGCCAAGTACGGCATCAAAGGCACCACAGAAGTGCTCTACAACCCTTCGTATGAAGAACTTTACAAGCTCGAGACCCTTCCCACCCTCGAAGGATTCGAAAAAGGTGTAACCACCGAGCTCGGCGCTGTAAACGTTATGACCGGCGTATACACCGGCCGTTCGCCCAAAGACAAATTCA
>CAYYQS010000192.1:0-2816 GCA_964472555.1 uncultured Bacteroides sp. | reverse complement strand
ATTCCGGGAGATGCATGAGCGTGGGATTGATCCTGTGGTGCGTAGCATCTCGGTGAAATATATACGCCCTCTTGGCTTGGGGGACTCAATGGTGAGCAAGCTCGGCATGACGCGTCGTGGACCGGTGTTTGTGTTTATTCAGGATATCTACACGCCGGAAGGAGACCCCGTGGCAAAGGCAACTGTGGAGATCGCTTCGTTCTCAAACGGCAGAATTTCCAGAGGAGATGAACTTGCTGAGGCATTCAAGGATTATCTAATCTGATGACGTATGACCGGGGCAGACGATCTTGCATATAAGATAGCGATGGCTTCGTACCGCAATATCACAATAGATACTGCGTCGCAGTTCGCATCGCTGGGTCTGACTCCGGAGGAGTTCTTCACGCTCCCGGGTTCAAAACTCGCAGCTTTGAGTGGCGTAAGCCGGAACTATTTCGATGACGACAGACGACGTGAAACACTTGAACGGGCTAAGGCCGAAAGTGAGTTTGTGCGCTCGAAAGGCATTCGCGGAATATTCTATGATGAAGAAGAATTTCCTTTCCGGCTCAAGGAGTGTGCCGACGGACCTGCTATGATTTTCTTGAGCGGGAATGCCACGGTTGCTTCTTCTGCACATTCGGTTTCGATAGTCGGGACCAGGCATTGCACGCCATATGGAGCTGATTTTACGAAGCGTCTTGTGCACGATCTTGCCGAAGCGATCGAAGGGATCGTGATTATCAGCGGGCTTGCCTATGGAGTGGATATCTGTGCACATCGAGCCGCCATGGCCGAAGGTGTGCCCACGGGAGCTGTGCTTGCGCATGGGCTGAACACTATCTATCCGGCGGATCACAGGAATGAAGCGAGAAAGATTATCGCTGAGGGAGGATTTGTGGCTACGGAATACTGCTCCTGGCAAAAGATTAATCGTGGTAACTTTCTTGCGCGCAACCGTATAGTGGCCGGTCTTGCTGATGTGACTGTTGTGGTCGAGAGTGACGTCAAGGGTGGAGCTATGGTCACGGCTCGCCTTGCAGGAGCTTACAACCGCGAGGTAATGGCACTTCCAGGCAGGGTCGGAGATACATACAGCCGCGGATGCAATGAACTTATAGCTTCGGGAGCGGCAGCAATGATCCGCGATGCGTCCGATCTGATTTCACTCATGGGCTGGACGGCGCGGGAGAAACCCGGTGCCCAGAAAGAATTGGTGTTTGATATCCCCGAGGCTTACATGCCCGTACTTGAAGCATTGAAGGCAAAGCCCGATCTGACTGTGAATGATCTTTGCGTTCAGCTCGACATGTCGTACGCCCGACTGAGTGCACTTCTCTTCAAAATGGAACTTGAGGATTTTATCGTAGCGCTTCCGGGAGGTAAGTATGCACTTCCGGCCTCGAATCGCTGACAATCCATGCTCATTAATTGTTAACCTAATAAAGCTATACCGGAACCTAATTTACAAGTATTACCTATGGCAAAAAAAATAATACCAGAGTCGGAGCTCATCATCAATCCCGACGGCACGATATTCCACCTGCATCTACTTCCTGAGCAGCTCACTGACCGCATCATAATGGTCGGAGATCCTGCACGAGTCGATATGGTCGCATCGTTTTTTGACACCCGGACTTTCGAGGTGTCGGCACGTGAGTTCCACACTATCGGAGGAACCTATAAAGGGAAGCCGATAATGTGCATAAGCCACGGCATCGGCCCGGACAATATCGATATTGTGGTGACTGAGCTTGATGCTCTCGCAAATGTTGACTTCAAGACGCGTGAAGTAAGAGATAATCTCCGCAGCCTGACTATGGTACGCATCGGTACATCGGGTGCACTTCAGCCAGAACTTTCGCTGGGTACGCCTGTGATCGCTGAGAAGTCGATTGGATTCGACGGCGTCCTCAATTATTATGCGGGGCGTAATGAGATTGCCGATCTTGCTTTCGAGAAGGCACTCTGTGATCACACAGGGTGGAATCCTCTGTGGGCAAAGCCCTACGTGGTAGATGCCGATCACGAGCTCGTCGAGCGAATCGGTGGTGACGATATGGTGCGCGGTAATACCATTTCGGCGGTAGGATTTTATGGCCCTCAGGGTCGTGAAGTGCGTCTGCCGCTTGCCAATCCCGACCTCAACCGCCGTATCGAGGAGTTTGAATTTGAAGGCCGCAAGGTGACAAACTACGAAATGGAGAGCGCTCCGCTTGCCGGTCTCGGTCGGCTCATGGGTCACCGCTGCATGACCGTTTGCTCGATTATAGCTAACCGCTTCAATACCGAAGCGAATCCGAACTATAAGTCGGGCGTTCGCGATCTTATAGCGAAAGTTCTCGATCGAATCTGAATTCCCACGATACAAAAGGCTCTAAACCTTTTGTCAGTATGCGCCGATTGAGTAATTTTGTAGGAATTTAGAGCCAACGATGAAAGAGAGTATAGAAATCGACGGAGTCAAGGCTTCGTACGAAGTTTTGGGGAACGGTCCCCGGCCTGTGATAGTCATGCACGGCTGGGGTTGCCAAGGCTCTACCGTGCAGCTTCTTGCGGAGGCTGCCAGCGGTAGATCTACTACGGTCTACAATATCGATCTGCCCGGTTTCGGAGATTCTTCGGAGCCTAAAGAGGTGTGGGGTGTGGACCGTTATACCGCTTTTATCGAGGAATTCGCAAGACGGCTCGGGTTGAAGAAACCTTCGCTTATCGGCCATTCGTTTGGAGGAAGAATCGGGATTATGTATTCTTCGCGGAATGATGTCGACCGGCTGATACTTGTGGACGCCGCGGGTATTAAACCCCACCGCTCGCTATGGTACTATATGAAG
>CAYYQS010000191.1:0-2838 GCA_964472555.1 uncultured Bacteroides sp. | reverse complement strand
TCACCTCCTCCACCAGGCTCTTCGCGAGGTGCTCGGCACACACGTGGAGCAGAAAGGATCGTATGTATCGCCCGACTTCCTCCGATTCGACTTCTCCCACTTCCAGAAAGTAACACCCGAAGAGCTCCGCAAGGTAGAGCGTCTGGCCAACAAACGTGTCCGCGAGGCTATAGCTCGCGACGAAAAGCGCGCTGTGCCCATTGCAGAGGCCCGCGAAATGGGTGCCATGGCACTCTTCGGTGAGAAATACGGCGACGAAGTGCGCGTGATCCGTTACGGCGACTCCGTAGAGCTCTGCGGCGGTACGCACGTAGAGAATACCGGAAATATAGGCATGATACGCATCCTCAGCGAGTCGAGTATCGCTGCAGGCATCCGACGTATCGAAGCAGTCACCGGCCCGGCAATCGAGACTCTTCTCGACAACGCTCAGGATAAGCTCCACGAGATCGCTGCATTCTTCAACAATGCTCCCGACCTTCTCGGCGCGGTCCGCAAGGCTATCGAAGAGAATGCCGAGCTCCGCCGTCAGACCGAGGAATACCTCAAAGAGCGCATCACAGCTCAGAGCCGTCAGCTCCTCGACAATGCCAAGACAACCGACTCAGGCATCCGTCTGGTGTCGCTCTTCGGCCCGAATATTCCCGACATGGTAAAGGGTATAGCCTTCAGTGTTCGCGCCCTCTCCGGCTCCAACACAGCGTTCGTGGCTGCAACTGTCGACTCCGCAGGCCGTCCCCTCCTCACCGTCATGCTTACCGAAGACCTCACGGCCAAGGGCCTCAACGCATCAAAGATCATCCGCGAAGCCGCACGTGCTATCAAGGGCGGTGGCGGCGGTCAGCCGGGCTTCGCACAGGCGGGCGGCAAAGATGCCTCCGGTCTTAAGGAAGCCCTCGATTCCATGCTTAAAGCCATCGAGGAATAGTGCCCGACACCACTCCGGCTATAGAGAATCCGCGTCTGTACCGCCTTGCACTGCAGGTCGATACAGACGCTTTGCGAGCCGTGCTGTGGAGCACGGTCGAAGATTCAACCATGCTCACCTTCTCTCTGCCGCTCGATCCTACTCTGTCGGGTCACAAAGCCCTTGAGGAGGCCATATATGCCGCTCCGGTGCTCCTGAGCGATTTTGCCGGGGTCGACATCGTGATACGTACCCAGGCCTACATGATAGTTCCCGGAGGCCTCGGCGACGAAGCCCTGCACACGCAGGCCGACTATTGCCGACTGACAGTGTCCGACGATGCTCCTTCGCCCGACGACAGCATACTTCACCGCGATACCGTGCCTACTCTCGGCCTCGACGTTGCGTGGAGTCTCCCTGCCGATACCGACCGCTTCCTTGCCCGAACATTCCGCAATCCGAGGATTCACTGCCACATCGCGCCCCTCATGCGTTATTTCGGCCGCAAGAGCATACTTGGCAATTCCGGCAAGGTATATGCGCATTTCAACGGACAGGGCGCCTCTGGAGCTGTCGATGTGATAGCTTTCGGTGCCGACGGCACACTTGCCTGCGCATTCACCCACCCCACGCATTCACCCACCGACTCGCTCTACTACATCATGGCAGCTATGAAATACGCCACCCTTGATGCCGAGGCCGACGAAGTGCTGCTCTGCGGCGACGCCTCCACCCGCGACACAATGATGCCCATGCTCCGCCGGTATGCCGCTTACGTCATGCCGGTGATATTCCCCTCGGCTGCTCTCCGTGCCGGACGCGAGGCTTTCAATGCACCATTCCCGCTTATAATACTCCCCCTATGCGAATAATCAGAGGAAAATTCGGCCGTCGGCGATTCGACGTCCCTTCAAATATCACGGCGCGCCCTACTACCGACTTTGCCCGCGAGAATATTTTCAACGTCCTCGAAAATATCATGGACTTCGAGGGAGCTTCGGCACTCGACCTCTTTGCCGGTACGGGAGCCATAAGTTTCGAGTTCCTCTCGCGCGGATGCACTCGCGTAACGGCCGTGGAGAAGGCTTCTACTCAGCAGAGATTCATAGCGAAGGTAGCCACAGAGCTTGGCGTAGACAACTTCACCCTCATCAAGGGCGATGTGCTTCGCTACATAGATGCCGCTCCCGCTGCTTTCGACATCGTCTTCGCCGACCCTCCCTACGATATGCCCGGATTCGCCGAGATTCCCGGCAAGATACTTGCCTCCCGGCTTGTTGCCCCCGGCACCATCGTGGTGATCGAGCACAGCAAGAAGCACGATTTCTCATCCCTCCCGCACTTCAGGGAGCACAGAGCCTACGGCTCGGTAAATTTCTCGATTTTCGAGATAGGGCAGGGGATTAGCAGCGATTAAATCGTATCTTTGCACTACTAAACACCAACCGAACACGATGACAGTTATGAAACGTCTATACAGCTACATGCTCCAGCGCTTCCTCCCGCTGCTGGCAATGACGTTTTTTATCTGTCTCTTCATCGTGCTGATGCAGTTCCTGTGGAAGTCTATCGACGATCTTGTCGGTAAAGGCTTGCAGGTAAGTGTCATTGCCGAGCTTTTCTTCTACGCTGCCCTTACCGCGGTGCCCACGGCTCTGCCGCTGGCAGTGCTTTTGGCATCCCTTATGGTATTCGGCAATCTCGGCGAGAAATTCGAGCTGACGGCGATGAAAGCCTCTGGAATCTCCCTCTTCCGCATCATGAAGCCCCTCACCGTGCTTCTGGTGATAATTGCGATCGGAGCTTTTTTCTTCCAGAACAACGTCCTGCCGGTGGCACAGACAAAGATGTGGACTCTTCTATTCTCCGTGAGGCAGAAATCGCCCGAAGTAGAGATTCCCGAGCGCTCGTTCTACGACCAGATTCCAAAC
>CAYYQS010000190.1:0-2846 GCA_964472555.1 uncultured Bacteroides sp. | reverse complement strand
AGATGAGCTTCGTCGAGCAGGACGACATCATCAACCTCTTCGAAGGCATGGCCAAGCACCTCTTCAAGGAAATCCGCGGAATCGAACTCACCGAGCCATTCATCCGCATGCCTTGGGCCGACGCCATGAAGTACTACGGCTCCGATAAGCCCGACCTCCGCTTCGGCATGCGCTTCGTCGAGCTTATGGACACCCTCAAAGGACACGGATTCTCCGTATTCGACAACGCCGAATACATCGGAGGCATCTGCGCCAAAGGTGCCGCTCACTACACCCGCAAGCAGCTCGACCAGCTCACCGAATTTGTCAAGAAACCACAGATCGGTGCCAAAGGAATGGTATACGCCCGCATCGAGCCCGACGGTACAGTAAAATCTTCCGTCGACAAATTCTATTCCCAGGACGTCCTCAAAGCAATGGCCGCAAAAATGGAAGCAGAGCCAGGCGACCTCATCCTCATCCTCTCAGGCGACGACGCAATGCGCACACGTAAGCAGCTCTGCGAGCTCCGCCTCGAAATGGGACGCCAGCTCGGCCTCCGCGACAAAAATAAATTCGCCTGCCTTTGGGTTGTCGACTTCCCCATGTTCGAGTGGAGCGACGAAGAGCAGCGCCTCATGGCAATGCACCACCCGTTCACCCACCCCAAAGACGAAGACATCCCCATGCTCGACACCGACCCGGCTGCAGTTCGCGCCGATGCCTACGACATGGTAATCAACGGAGTCGAAGTCGGTGGTGGCTCAATCCGTATCCACGACAGCGCTCTTCAGGCAAAAATGTTCGAAATCCTCGGTTTCACCCCCGAGAAAGCTCAGGAGCAGTTCGGATTCCTAATGAACGCCTTCAAATACGGAGCGCCCCCTCACGGAGGTCTCGCTTACGGCCTCGACCGTTGGGTTAGCCTCTTTGCTGGCCTCGACAGCATCCGCGACTGCATCGCATTCCCCAAAAATAACAGCGGACGCGACGTTATGCTCGATGCTCCCGCGGCACTCGATCAGAAGCAGCTCGATGAGCTAAACCTCGAAGTAGTCCTCCCCGAACCCAAGGCATGACACTTGCCGCAATAATCGCAGCAATCGAAGAGTTTGCCCCGCTTCACCTCCAGGAGAAGTGGGACAACTCCGGCCTGCAGATCGGCCTCCCGCCTCAGGCCGACGGCGAGTGCACCGGAGCACTCCTATGCCTCGACGTCACCGAAGCCGTCATCGACGAAGCACTTCGCCGCGGTTGCAACCTCGTCATATCCCATCACCCCCTGTTATTTAAAGGAGTAAAAAACCTCACCGGCCGCGACGCCACACAGCGCACAGCCGCTGCCGCCCTCCGCGCCGGAGTAGCCGTTTACTCCACCCACACAGCTCTCGACAGTGCCCCCGGCGGAGTATCATATCAAATGGCATCCCTCCTCGGCGCCATGCCCGTGGCACCCCTCGAGCCCGCCGACGCCGGTAGGGTAGAAGTCTCCGTCACCTGCCCCGCCGATTCTGTCGACGACATCCGGCTCGCCCTCCTCGACCTTCCCGGTATCGACTGTCTGCTCTCCGCACCCGCCACAGCCTCTTATCTCGACGTCGACAGCGCCGGAACATTTGCCCTCGGCCAGACCCCCGCTCAGCAACTCACACTCCGCACCGACCCCACACACCTCCGTGCCGTCTCCGCATGCCTCTCCGCCACCCCCGGCGGCGACCTGTGCGAGCTCGCAGTCATTCCCCTCCGCGGCCACTCCCTCACCGCCGGACTCGGACTCATCGCCGACTTCCCAGCGCCAGTTAAAGCAGCCGACCTCCTCGCACGCCTGAAGACAGCCTTCCACTGCTCCGTCGTCCGCGCATCCCTCGCCTACAACCCCGATGCCGAACTCCGCCGTATAGCCCTCTGTGGCGGCGCAGGAGGCGAATTTATACCCAAGGCAATCGCGGCAGGAGTACAGGCCTACATCACCGGCGACATCCGCTACCACGACTTCGCCGATCTGGCCGACGAAAACCTTATCCTCCTCGACATCGGACATTTTGAGGGCGAAAGTTGCTTTAAATCGATAATTTATACTGTTATTAAAAATAAATTCCCTAACTTTGCAGTTCATTACGCCGACTTGGAAACAAATCCGGTAAAATACCTGTAATTCAGATATGGCAACAGAACATAAAAACGAAACCCAGCACTCTGTAGAAGAGCGCCTCAAAACCCTCTACAAGCTCCAGCTCATACACTCCGACATTCGGAGAATACGTGCTATCAGAGGCGAACTTCCCAAAGAAGTTAAGGATCTCTCCGACACTGTCACTGGCCTGCACGTACGTGTCGACCGTTTCCGTAGCGAAATCGATCAGCTTAAGGCAAACATCGTCGACGAACAGAATAAGATTGAAAATAAAAAGCTCCTCATCGAGCGCTACCGCCAGCAGCTCGACAACGTCAGAAACAACCACGAATTCGACAACCTCACTAAAGAGATCGAATACGAAACTCTCCAGATAAAACTCGCCGAGAAGACTATCGTCGACATCGAGCGCAAGATCACCGACATCGAAGCCGACATCGCTTCAACCGAAGAATCTATCGCCGACCAGACCCACATCCTCGAAGAAAAGAAAGCCGACCTCGACAACCTCGTCAGCGAGACACGCACCGAAGAAGAAGCGCTCCTCGCTAAAGCAAAGAAACTCGAGCCCGAAATCGACGAGCGCACACTCGCAGCTTTCAAGATCATCCGCGAAAAAGCTCACAACGGCCTCGGAGTAGTTATCGTCCAGCGCGACGCATGCGGCGGTTGCTTCAACCGTATCCCCCCTCAGCGTCAGCTCGAAATCAAAACTCGCAAGAAACCTATCGTC
>CAYYQS010000189.1:0-2891 GCA_964472555.1 uncultured Bacteroides sp. | reverse complement strand
AGATAACTTTGCCGTGCCGACCAAACTCTACCCAACGCCAATCATGGTCGAGGGATCGAGGGCGGGAAGCATTACATTTTATTGAAGAGCGTTTATCCACGCTGATTCTTGACTAATCGAAATTCTCGCAAAATTTCATGTTAATGTCAGGGATTAAGCAACGGTAGATGCCCGTAGGTATGTACACCGTGCATCCGGCGAGCCTCGTGAGAGGATTGCCGCATTGCAGTCGTATACATATTGGCGTGGGCTTCTGCGTGTTGCCGTCCGACATTAACAGGGCAATGCGAGAAGCCTCGATTAGTAGGACGGCAACCGATACAGATTCCTACGCTTTTCCTTTATAAACCAGCCAATTAACGCCGACGAGGGGATGACCGAGGCAGCAAAATCCAAAAAACATGAAAAGGATTTTACTCTTTCTCCTATCCTTGGCCTCACTTGTGGGGGCGCAAGCGCAGACCTTCTATATCGGGGAGCTTGAATATACGGTTACGGACACAGAAAATCGTGAGGTAAGTATCAGTGCCAAAGATCGTGATATTTCGGGGCAAGTAATAATTCCTGAGTCTGTAAATTATGAAGAGGTTGAGTATTCTGTCACTTCTATCGGACACCACGCATTCTATTTCTGTCAAAACCTTACATCAATCGATATTCCAAGTTCGGTTATTTATATTGGCGATTGGGCATTCGACGAATGTAAAAGTCTTACAGCTGTAAGTTTACCAGCTTCATTAACCGCAATAGAAGATAGAACGTTCTATAATTGTAATAGTCTAACGTCAATTAAACTTCCTAACTCTCTTAATTCTATAGGCTCACTTGCTTTCGCCGGTTGTTCAAGTCTAACTTCAATCGAGATTCCAAATTCCGTCACTTCCATTGACTCAGGTGCTTTCGTAGGTTGTTCAAGCCTAACCTCAATAAAAATTCCTGACTTTGTTAACGATCTCGGAGAAGCGCCTTTCTCTGGTTGTAACTCACTTTTAGAGATTTTAGTTGATGCGGAGAATAAACATTATTGTTCTGAGGATGGCATTTTGTTCAATAAAGATAAAACCTTATTAATCCAATATCCCATTGGCAGACCAGGTCATTATACTATCCCAAATACGGTTACGACAATCGGTTTCTGTGCTTTCTACCATTGTCCCTCACTGACCTCCGTTACGATTCCAAACTCCGTTACTACGATTCATAATTTTGCATTCCATGGTTGTACTAAACTAAAGTCAATCACCTTACCAAGCTCAATATCTTATATCGGCGATTATGTATTTTATACAAGCGAAAATCTTGAATACATATATGTCGAAGCAATTAATCCACCGACTCTTGGAATGGGGGCACTAATCGCAGTATTTGATGCCGGAGGGTATCCTTGTCACGGTATAGATGCAATCATTGTTGTTCCTGCATCACTTTACGATAAATATCAATCAGACGAAGTATGGAGTCGGTATGAGCTTGAGGGAAGTTCGTACCTTACAAATGGCTCGAAGACGATAGCTCTCAAATACAATGCCAACATAATCTCCGGAATCCAGTTCGATGTAGAAATTCCCGAGGGTGTGGAATTAAGCATCTCTGAGGAAGCCTCCGCTCTAATGACTGTGAGTAAGAATGAAATTGCCGGAGGCAAGACTCGATATGTAGCTTATACAAACAATGGTGAGACTCTTCCTGTCGAATTTATACTCATCGCTTCAGCAAATGATGCTCAGCGAAGCAATATCAAGTTCAGCAATATTGTCGTTTCGAGCAACGACGAACCAATACATTCAGGAGATTTCATTATTGATGTTCTCGGATATGCGCTTGAGGGATTGACTCTCCCCAATGTAGAAGAAGATTCTGAAATATATCTGTCTAAGCCTACTGAACTAATTGATTTACGAAGTATCGATGTTGAATGGATGCCTTACACCAGCGATTTCGGTACACTCAATGGTGAAGGGATTTTCTCTGCCACAAAAGAGGGAACTATCACCGATCTCCCCCTTCAGATCACTGACCCGCTCGTGTTCGGGCCGCTCAACGCAACTGCAATCCTCAACATCACACTGCTTTTGGGCGACGTAGACCGATCCGGCACTATCGACATTGCCGACGTTGTGGCCGTGGTGAACTACATACTCATGCGCGACCCTGATCCCTTCAACTTCAAGCGCGCCGACCTCGACGGCAGCGGCGACATCAACATTGCCGACCTTACCCGCCTCGTAAAACTCGTACTCGCTCAGCCTAAGGCCGTTCCCGCTCAGCGTCACGCCCGTGCACGATCAGCTGAAGGTGAAATGCACCTCACCGTGCCAACCACAGGCGAAACAGTCGACGGTAAGCGCCACGTCTACGTCCACCTCGACACCGACCGCGAATACACCGCCATGCAGGTTGATCTCCAGACTACCGGAGGCGCCCGCATTGCCTCGATCAACGCAGGCCCCGGCATCGACAGCCACGTAATGGATCACGCCGCTATCGACCCGACAACCACCCGCGTACTCCTCTACTCACATAATCTGGCTTCGCTCCCCGCAGGCGACCACATCATCGACATCACCCTCGCCGACAACAACGCCGACGAATCTCCCGACGCCCAGCTCCTCGCCACCTCTGCAGTCAGCGCCGACTCCGACGGTCAGGCCTACACCCACGCCGCAGCCACCGCAAACATCGGCGACATCTCCACCGGCCTCCAAAGCGTCTACCCCGCGACCATGACAATCACCACCGCCCCCGGCCACATCACAGTAGAAGCCCCAGCTTCATCTACCGTCACAATCACCGACCTCCAAGGCCGCATCCTCGGCACATGGACCGGCACCGGCACCCTCAACCTCTCCCGCGGCCTCTACATCGTCTCCGCCACCAACTGCCGCCCGCAG
>CAYYQS010000188.1:0-2906 GCA_964472555.1 uncultured Bacteroides sp. | reverse complement strand
CGGCCTTTCCGCATCGAATAATCGGCGGGAAGGCCGTTTGCTTTAGATTTCGGCGCCCACTTTAACCCTTCGGGGCGCCCTCATTTGCAGCTGCGGGAGGGCGCACGGGCGGAACGCCAGGCGCGGTGGGTGAATCTCACGTAGAAAAAAATCCGGGCGCACTGCGGAAAGCGGTGTGCCCGGAATTTATGGTGTGGGAGGGGATTATGCCTTGAAGCCTTCTTCGAAGGGGTTGGGGATTCCGCCCTGAGTGTTGTTTTTGGGGAGTTTGCGCTTGATTTCGCCGAATGTGGATTCGTATTTGCTGATGTTGTCGCGGAGGGCGAAGAGGAGGTTCTTGGCGTTTTCGGGGGTCATGATGATACGGCTCTGAACTTTAGCCTGAGGCATGTTGGGAGCTACGGAGATGAAGTCGAGGTAGAATTCGTTTCCGGAGTGGGATATAACTGCGAGGTTTGAGTAGTGGCCTGCGGCTACTTCGGGAGTAAGTTCGATCTTGAGTTCCTGCTGTTTATTTTCCATGATGATTGTATTTTCTATGTTAGAGTATTGGTTTGATCATTTGGTTAATGTTGTCGAAAGTGACCGACTGTTTGCCGGTTTCGACGGTGTAGTTTAGTTTGACGCCACGGCAAGTGGGTCGGTTGAAGAGGTCGGCAAATGTGTAGGACATGTAGTAGACCATGGGCTGCGATGATGCGGACAATGGTTCGGGCTCGAAGATGAAATACAGCTGTGGGTATTCGTCGTCGATTGTTGCTTCGTCGACCACGATTTTGCATGTTTTAGGAGCCCGGTCGGTGCTGTAGGTAAAGCCGAAGTTGAGATATATTCCCGAGCGCCATCCTTCGGCATTATATACCTTGGTGGAGATGAAGTTTCCAGTAGACTCGGCTGTAGCTTTCTCGAAGTCGCCACCCTTACCATAGGTCAGGGCCGCACCGACGATGTTGATGTCGGCATTCTGATAGCGCGGCGCACCGTCGGTCTGATAGCTCAGGAGCATACGGTCGCCTATTTTGACGGTCTCAGCGTTGAGTCCGTTGGAGGAGCGAAGGGTAATAAGGGGAGAGTCGTCGAGCTGCTGGAATGTGAATACGGAGCTATTGTCGGTGAACTGTGTGACGGTGACAATGTCGGTGTACACGGGGGATGTGGGTCCGCTGGAATTGCTTGAGTTGCATGAGGAGAAGCCAATGGAGGCGGCTGCGATGATTCCGGCAGAGATCAGAGACTTGATTTTCATTGCTATGGTGTGTTGGATGATGATTGATATTTTTTAGTGTATGTCTGAGGAAGCGGACTATTGTTCTGCGGGGCCTTCGACGGCAACGATACGGCCGTCGGCCATGCGTACGACCACATCGGAGTCGGCCGCAAGGCCTTCGTCGTGTGTGACGATTACAAAGGTGACGCCCTCAGTGTCGCGGAGGTCGAAAAACAGGCGGTGTAGCTCGGATCGGTTCCGTGAGTCGAGACTTCCGGAGGGTTCGTCGGCAAACACTACCTTGGGATCGTTGATGAGGGCTCTGGCAACGGCTGCCCGCTGGCATTCTCCGCCGGAGAGCTCGGAGGGGCGGTGATTGTCGCGGCCTTCAAGGCCGAGGCGCTTAAGCAGAGCGGAGGCCTTGGCATATGCTTCGGCGGGCCGCTTCCCTGCGATAAGGGCAGGCATGGCCACGTTCTCGAGGAGGGTAAACTCCGGGAGCAAGCGGTGGAACTGGAATACGAAGCCGATATTGAGGTTGCGGAACTGTGAAAGCCGACGGTCGGGGAGGGCAGTGACCTCGGTGGTGTCGAAGAGCACCGAGCCGCTGTCGGGCGCCATGAGGGTGCCGAGAATCTGGAGGAGGGTAGTCTTGCCCGCGCCCGAGGGACCAACTATAGTGGTGACGAGCCCCGGGCGGACCGTGAGATCAATACCCTTGAGAACTTCAAGGGTACCAAACGATTTGTGAATGTTCCGTGCCTCAATCATATATCTATCAGCAGCAACCTCCGCCGCAGCAGCCTCCGCCGTTTTCACCTTCACCGCCGCAGCAACCTCCGCCGCAGCCTCCGCCACAGGACTTGGGCTGGAGTTCTTCGGGAGTCGGTTCACGCACGGTGAGCACTTCGCCTACATAGTGGACATTGTTCTTTGCCAGCGGGTGGTTGAGGTCGATTACCACGGCTTCGGGAGTGAGTTCGACCACGACGCCGTCGATGCGGAAACCGTCGGGTGTCATCATGGGGATGAGTGCTCCGGGAGTGAACATTTCCTCGCGGAATTTACCGTCGACGGTCATATTCTCGCGGGGTACGGTGTAGATTTCCTCTTCGGAGTAGGGGCCGAATGCCTTGTCGGGTTCAGCGATGAAGTCGAATTTATCGCCCGGCTCTTTGCCGAGGAGGTTTTCTTCGAGAGCTTCCACTACTCCGAATGAAGCTCCGCAGATGATACGGTCGGGCTGGTCTTTCTCGGATTCGTGGACGAGATCTTCGGTACCGTCGGGGTTGACACGGTAGAGTTTATATGCTATTTCGTAGATTTTTCCTGGTGCGATTTTCATATCGGGATGATTTATTATGTTTTACAAAACGGATCAGTCAATGCGGAGACGATCGCCCGCGTCTTCGACTATCGAGCGGAAATAGCGCTCGTTGTAGCCGCCGAATGTTGGCTGCACGGGCATTCCTTCGGGAGTGCGCTCGAATGCACCGTCGCGCTCTTTCTTAATATTTCCGTCGAGGTATTTAACGAAAAGGTAGTCGCCGAGGTTCTTGTAGTCGGCGGTTGTTTTCTGAGCCCAGTGGTCGGTGGTGGCATTGAGGAGCTGCTGCGCCTCGGCATAGGACAGACCTTGGAGGGTTGCGGGGAGTGCGGCAACTACGCCTTCCATTTCCGACTCCAGACCTGACTGCAC
>CAYYQS010000187.1:0-2964 GCA_964472555.1 uncultured Bacteroides sp. | reverse complement strand
TTTAAGATTTATCTCTGCAAAGTTAACCTTTTCTTTGCAACTGCAAATCTAATAGACGAGGACGTCGGTAGAGTCGGTACCGGGGTAATCTACGATGTGGGCGGTGATAGCGGCGCCACGGCGGCGCTGTCGCTCGAGGGTGAAGATGATGTTTCGTTCCCACCAGCGGAGGGGACGGCCGAACCATCTTGCGAACTCGAGGGTGATGTTGGGGAGTCTTCGGCGTTGGCGGGGTTTCATCGTTAGTTAGTTTTTTGGGTGCAAAGGTAAGGGGGGAAATGTGCCGGTGATGTGCGGAAATCCCGAGGGCGGGGAAAATGCCGATGTCTCAGCCTACTTTATGGAATTTGGGGAAAAATGATTACCTTTGCGCAGTCTTTTATACCCAAAACTAATCATTATGGTAAAAAATGTATCTGCTGATAGCCATTACCGTAAGCTTCGTGAAGATGAGATAGCTCTATTGCAGTCGCACGGATGCGTATGCGAGGAATGGGATCGTGTCGAAGTTGCGGAAGGCTTTGAAGCCTTGAAGCTGAGGAATGTTGAATTCTGCGGAGATGTCCGCATAGGAACTCTTCAAGGTGTTTTCGAGCGCCCCGGAGGGATGATCCGCCGCTCTGTTATAGCGGATGTAACGCTGTGCAATGTTACGGTTGGCAATGACTGCTATATCCGTGGTGTTGCGAGCTATATCATCAACTATGATATTGAAGATCATGTGTTCATCGAAGATGTGGACTGTATAACGGGGACTCTCCGGTCAACGTTCGGTATTGGCACGGAGGTGTCGGTTCTGAATGAGACGGGGGGACGGGAGGTGCCCATTTATGAGCGGATGTCGTCGCAAACGGCGTATATGATAGCCATGTACCGCCACCGCCACGTAATGGTCGACCGCCTGTGCGATCTTATACGGGCGGAGGCTGAATCTCTGAAGGGCAAGCGTGGCCGGATTGGGCGGGATGCCGTGATAGTGAACTGCGGCACGATAACGGATGTGAATATCGGACGGTGTGCACGCCTAAAAGGTGCCACACGTCTTGCCGACGGAACTATAACAGGCGACGACGACAATGTGACGGTAGGCCGCGATGTGATAGCCGAGGGCTTTGTTTTCGCCGCCGGAAGCCGCGTTGACGACGGGGCTGTGGTACATCACTGTTTCATAGGGCAGTCTACCAGTCTTTCTCACCTTTTCTCAGCTCATGACTCTCTCTTCTTCGCCAACTGTACGTGCGAGAACGGTGAGGCTGCCGCTATCTTCGGAGGGCCGTATACGGTGACGATGCACAAGTCCAGCCTGCTGATTGCCGGTATATTCTCATTTCTCAACGCCGGATCCGGGTCCAATCAGAGTAATCACATGTATAAACTCGGTCCGATTCATCAGGGTGTTGTAGAGCGCGGCTCAAAGACAACGAGCGACTCATATATACTCTGGCCCGCGAAGATCGGAGCTTTCTCGCTTGTTATGGGTCGGCATGTGAATCATCCGGATACTTCAGGACTGCCTTTCAGCTATCTGATAGAGAACCGCGACGGATCTTTCCTTGTCCCCGGGGTGAACTTGCGGAGTGTGGGCACTATACGTGACGCACGCAAGTGGCCGCGGCGCGATAAACGGAAAACTGATGATTTACTCGACAGCATCAATTTCAACCTTCTGAGCCCGTATACGGTGGGGCGTATGATGAGCGGGTGCCGCTTGCTCAGTGAACTCGAACGGACTGCGGGTGTAACGGCCGAGCGCTTTTCGTTTCAGGCTCTCATCATTGAAGCCAGAGCTCTGCGTAAAGGCCGGAAATACTACGGGCTAGCGATAGACAAGTTTATGGGTAACTCCCTTATATCGCGCATCGGAGACGCTTCGATAGACATCACTACTGACTTCTCCGCTCTTCTTGCACCGACACACCGGGCCGGGCGGGGCGAGTGGGTGGATGTATGCGGTATGTTTGCGCCCAAAGCAGAGGTAGAGCGCATATCTGACGATATCGAATCGGGAACCATAAATACGCTCGGCGCTCTTGAGAGCCGCTGGCGTGCTCTCCATGCCGACTACTATGATATGGAGTGGACGTGGGTGTGCGAGCACTTTGCCGAGTGGTATGGTAAAGAAGTGGATGAGCTGACTGCTGAGGACATCCGCACGATAGTGGCCAGATGGATAAAGAGCGTGACAGAGCTTAATGATATGCTCCTTGACGATGCGGCAAAGGAATATTCACTGAAATCGCGCATCGGATTCGGCATAGATAATCCCGACGAGAGTGCAGAGAGCGATTTCACCAACGTCCGCGGTGATTTCGATAACGATCCTTTTGTAATTTCCGTGAGGGAGCACTCGGCTGCCAAGCGAGCTCTTGCCGCCCGCTTCCTGCAGTGATATAAGCAGGCCTGAAATCTCCGGAGCCGTCAGTCGAATGCTCCGGAGAGGCCTTGCTCTACTGTTTCTTCTTCGTCTTCGGCTGCGGGGAGTTCACCACCGCAGAGGTCGATGTCGGGGAATTCGAAGCGGGTGTCCTGGGAGTAGGGGAGGGATGAGTCGGCGTAGACTTTTGAGATGTATTTGCCGTAGATAGGGAGTGCCATTGATGCTCCCTGTCCCTGAGCCATGTTGTTGAAGTGGATGTAGCGGTCGTCGCCACCAACCCAGGTGCCGGAGACGAGGTCGGGGGTGAAGGCCATGAACCAGCCGTCGGCGTTGTCGTTGGTAGTTCCTGTCTTGCCGCCGGTCTGGGCTGTGATGTTGTAAGGCGGACGGCGGAGTCGGTTGCCGGTACCTCCGTCGACTACGTTGAGGAGGATAGAAAGGATGCGCCAGTAGCCTTTCTGGGTGATTACTTCGGTCTGAGAAGGTGCGAAGTCGCTGATGATGTTGCCGTTGGCATCGGCGATTGCGGTGACGAATACGGGATCGGAGCGCATGCCGTTGTTAGCGAATGCGCTGTAGGCGGTGAC
>CAYYQS010000186.1:0-3047 GCA_964472555.1 uncultured Bacteroides sp. | reverse complement strand
TGAGCTTATACGCGTCTTTGATGCTTTTGTCGAGGATAACGAGGTCGGTACCGGGGAGGAGGGTCATGTACCAGTTGATGTATCCGACGAGGACGTCGGTTGAGTCGGTACCGGGATAGTCGACGATGTGGGCTGTGATAGCGGCGCCGCGGCGGCGCTGTCGCTCGAGGGTGAAGATGATGTTTCGTTCCCACCAGCGGAGGGGACGGCCGAACCATCTTGCGAACTCGAGGGTGATGTTGGGAAGTCTTCGGCGTTGGCGGGGTTTCATATCATTAGTTTTTGCTGCAAAGGTAAGGGGGGAAATGAACCGATGATGTGAGGAAATCCCAGAGTTGGAGAAATCAGATTTCCACAATTGTTAAATATCGGGGTAATTGTTAATTCACAAAGTTAAAATCTGAGGGTGTTGATATTTTTTGGGCAAGAATTATGCAATAATCCACAAAAATTAACTTTCTTTGTGGACGCGAAACAAAGAAGAGCCCTCACCGAAGGCCTTAACGCGCTGTAGGATTATATAATACTTAAATAAAGCACCATAAATCGTCATTGCAATGCAGTGCCAGTTTACCATGAAGAGCGCAGAAGTCCGCTCCATGATAACCGAGAAGCCACCCGTGCCTTATAGCGAGGATACGGGTCCACACGATATTGCATAGCTACTCCCCTCCTCCACGTTTCTGAAATATCAATTTTCAACTATATCAATCAGTAACTAAAACACCCTTGCATGAAGAACATTTGTTATCAAATGACGCGGAAGGCCCTGCTTGCAGTCACGCTGCTGCTTGCCAGTGTTTTCCCTGCTTTAGCGCAAAACATCACGGTGACAGGTACCGTGTATGAACCCGAGGGCGAACCCGCCATCGGCGCAAGCATCGAAGTGAGAGGCGTCGCCGGACATGGCGTTGTCACCGACTTCGACGGTAACTTCACCATTAAAGTATCTCCCGATGCAACCCTCATCATCTCTTATGTTGGCTGCGACACCCAGGAGGTAGACGTAAAGGACCGCACCCACATAGACGTGCATCTGACTACCAACTCCGTAGCGATGAACGAACTCGTGGTAGTGGGCTACGGTACAGTAAAGAAAGCCGACGCTACTGGCTCGGTAGGCGTAGTGAAGCCTTCAGAAATCGAGGCCGGTCTGGCAACCACAGCCCAGGACCTTCTCGTAGGCGCCAGCCCCGGTGTGGTAGTATCGACAGCAGGCGGTAACCCCGACGGAGCTGCCAACATCCTCATCCGCGGTGGTGCTTCTCTTTCAGCATCGACAAGCCCTCTTATCGTGATCGACGGCGTGCCCATGGACGGCAACACTGTGAAGGGTTCTTCCAACCCCCTCGCACTCGTATCGCCCGACAACATCGAGAACATGACAATCCTGAAGTCGGCCTCCGCAACTGCAATCTACGGTAGCCGCGCATCGAACGGTGTGATCATCATCACTACCAAGACCGGTAAGACAGGTAAGCCTCAGGTGAACTTCGCCGCCAACTTCTACGTGGCTACACCCCGCAACTATCTCGACATGATGAATGCGGCCGACTACACCCGCTTCATCACCAATCGCTACGGCGAAGGCACACCTCAGTACAACCAGCTCGGCGGCGCAAGCACCAACTGGCAGAAAGAAGTGCTCAAAACAGCTTTCTCGCACGACTACAGCCTCAGCGTGGGCGGTACGGCAGGCGTACTCCCCTACCGTGTGGGCGTGACCTACACCAACACCGACGGTGTTGAGAAGGGCACAAGCAACGACCGTCTCGGCGCTACTATCAACCTTACTCCGAAATTCTTCGACGACCTTCTGAGCGTGAACGCGAACCTCAAGGGCGCTTACATCAACAACAACTACGGCAGCGGCGCTCTGGGCGCAGCGGTAGGCTTCAACCCCACTCTGCCTATCCACACTGACCTCGGCGGTGTATTCAACAACTACACCACTTACGTGCAGGGCGGCTATCTTGCAGAGCCCGGCGTTGTCGGCGGCGACATTTCGAACCTCTATTCGAAGAACCCTGTAGCTCTCTACAAGAGCCACTACAGCCACTCCAAGGTATACCAGAGCGTGGGTAACCTCCAGCTCGACCTCAAGATGCCTTTCCTCCGCGAACTCCGCGCCAACCTCAACCTCGGCTACGACTACAGCCACGGTGAAGTTGTGAACTATGAGAAGGCAGGCTCTCCCTCGGCATGGGACAGCAACTTCGCAGTACATGGTGACGACGGCAGTGCCGTATATATCAAGGAAGGCTATGGCAGCCGCGGCAAGGAGAATCAGGACCGCTACACTCTGATGCTCGAATTCTACCTCAACTACAATAAGTCGTTCAAGGCTATCAGCTCCGACCTCGACGTGACCGCAGGTTACTCCTGGCAGCGCTTCAACAACAACGGCCATGACTTCAGCATCGTAAACCCCGAAATTGCCAACAGCAACGTAATCTTCACCGACGCTAACCTCAACGGAGGTCAGCCTATCAACATCTCCGAATTCGCAGGCTATCAGTACAGCCCGGCTTACTACTACAAGAGCCGCTATCAGCTGGTATCGTTCTTCGGCCGCGTGAACTACTCGTTCAAGGACCGCTACCTGCTCACCGTGACCGTACGTCGCGACGGTACCTCGCGCTTCGGTAAGAGCAACCGCTGGGGTACCTTCCCCGCCTTCGCACTCGGCTGGCGCATTATCGACGAAGCCTTCATGGAAAGCATCCGACCCGTGATGAACGAATTCAAGATCCGCTTCGACTACGGTATCACCGGTCAGCAGGATCTCGGCGGCGACTACTTCCCTTATCTTCCCGTTTACTCCGTGCTCACCGACAACAGCAACACATATCCTATCAACGGCGAATATGTGCACATTGCTTACCCCAACAAGTATAACGGCGACCTCAAGTGGGAGGAAACTACTACCTACAACGTAGGTGTAGACTTCGGCTTCCTGAACAACCGCATCAACGGTAGCCTCGAATTCTACAAGCGCAAGACCACCGACCTTCTCGTGAACGCCAACTATCCTGCTGGCTCCAACC
>CAYYQS010000185.1:0-3048 GCA_964472555.1 uncultured Bacteroides sp. | reverse complement strand
GCCGTAATCAAGCGCAAAGTTGTTCCTTCGGACTACACTTACGCTATCAAGAACCCGAGCTTCGAACTTTTCCCCGACTACCGGGATAACCGCTACAATATTGGTGGCAGCTTCCCCTTCGGCTGGAGCTATCCCAACCAGTTTGCCTACGACAGTGGCGTATGGCCCGCCACCGATGAATATAAGAGAACCGACAACGCTCACGGTGAATACATATTCAACACATGGGACAACGGTATGGGCGGCAATGCCGTATATCAGGAATTATCGCTCAACCCCGGTATCTATGAGATGACCGCCATGGTGGCTTCCGACGCAGGCAACACCGTCTATCTTTTCGCAGGCGAAAACGGCGACCAGAGAAACTCTGTAAAGACCACAGGCGCCAACACTCTTGTGCCCGTTACACTCCACTTCTCCGTGTCCGACGGCAAGCCTATCCGTATCGGTGTGGCCGGTGCCCGTGCAAACGGCTCCTTCACACTCGAAGGCGGCCAGTGGTATAAGGCCGACAACTTCCACCTTACTTATATAGGCGACCAGGATGCAATCCGCGGCTACGAAATGCTCCAGCTTGCCATCAACGATGCCACCGCCAAGGCTAAGGCTCTCGGCAAGGAACTCGACCTGTCGAAATATCAGGCGATGATCGATAATTATACTCTTCCCGACGACGGCGTAGCCGAGTTCCACGAAGTATACAGTCTGCTCCGTCAGATAGTATTCTACAGAAGCGGTAAGAACTACGACGTTACCGCCGGTATCGTCAACAACTCCTTCGAATGGGGCAACCTCTACGGCTGGGATACCCGGATTCTCGACGATACAAAGGTTGTGCCCAACTCCGACACCGGCTACAAGATGTCGAACGCCGACCAGAGCTATATATTCAATACCTGGGGCAACGGTTCGGCTGCGGCTCCCATCACCCAGACTATTACAGATATGAAAGCCGGCAAATATGAGCTCAAGGTGCTCGTAGGCTCCGACAACGGCAACAAGTATTATCTGGCCGCATCCTCCGATTTCGGCTATCAGCACAGCGATGCCATCACCACAACAGGCAACGGTACATTTGTTGAGGGTAAACTCACTTTCAACGTGGCCGCCGACGGCACGACCGTTACAATCGGTCTCTATCCCACATGGTCGAACGAAGAGTTTACCACAGAAGGCTCCGGCTGGTGGTACAAGGCCGACAATTTCCGCCTTACATACCTCGGCGACCCGGAAATGGACGCATTCTACGACTATCTCAAGCAAGCGATAAGCTACACCACCGAGCTCGCCAACAAGCTGCCCGAAGAATACGCTTCGCAGTGGGACGGCATGATTACAGATATCTATGCCATTGCCTACGACCCCGAAGTGCTCCTCGAAGGCAACGGCGTGGCTGAAGCTCACGAACTCTATGCTCGCCTCCGCTCGCTCGCTTACTCGCAGGACGAACCCGGCGCCGACATGTCGGTTGCCATTGTCAACAACAGCTTCGAAGTCGGCGACCAGACCGGCTGGACATTCGAACACGTCAACGATACAGCTGTCAAGCCCAACTCCAACGGTACTTACACCGTAGACAACTGCGACGGCGACTGGCTCTTCAACACCTGGGACGGCGATGACCGCGGCATGGAAATCTATCAGATCGTTCCCGGTCTGCCCAAGGGTATTTACCGCGTGGAAGCCGCCCTCACCTCTCACGCAGACCGCAAAGTGCAGCTCTTCGCCAACGATGAGACCACTACAATCACTGTTGGAGCAGAAGGTGCCGGTCACCTCAACGAGGCATCGGTAGAAATCGTGATAACCGAAGACGATACCGACCTCATTCTCGGTGCCCGCGGCCTCAACGCGTGGTACAAGGCCGATAACTTCCGCCTGGTGCTGGTAGGCAAATTTACCGAGCTTCAAGACCTCCTCGCGCCCGTGACCTCGTTCGCACAGCTCGTGCCTAACGAAAGCTACGTGATAGCCGCACCCCATTCGAGCGGCCACCACACCCTCGGCGTCAACGACAACGCCGTGCGCGCCCTCAATGACGGCGACAACATTTCGCACATCGTCGAAGCCCGCTACTTCACCCTCAAGCGTCTCAACGGCAGCAAGACCGAGTTCGAGCTCGTACCCGCCGCCGGAGCCGCCCGCTCGATGCAGAGAGTGGTTTCCGACAACAACCTCCGTCTTACCTACGAGAATGAAGGCGACGACGCTGTAGTCAAGGTAGCCACCGGCGAGCCTATCCACTTCGACCCTGTGACCAAGACCTTCGGCACGGCCGATAACCACAGCGAAGCGGTGAAGCTCTACAGCTCCGCTTACAATGACGACCTTCTGACAGGTGTCGAACTCATCGGCGCCGACGACAACGACGGCAAAGCAGTGTTCTACGACCTTCAGGGCATACGTGTAGACAATCCCGGCACCGGCATCTACATCATGAAGAAAGGCGACCGCGTGACCAAAGTCCTCATCAAGCGCTAATCTTCGTCTCTCAAAAAAAACAGAGGCTGTCTAACAATCAGTGTTAGGCGGTCTCTTTTTTCATGTGTATGATTTAGAGAATCAGGCAGCTTTCTTGCAAAAGTTATGATTTGGCACAAAATCGCTCGCAAAAGGGTTTGTATAGCGTCTGTGGGGGCAAGTTTTCGATAAAAACAGACGTAAAAGAGCGGATTTTGCCCTGGCCCGGGCGAGTTTCCTTAGATTGTGGGCAAGGGCTTTGAGACCGAACTCGATTTTCGCTCCGGTCATTCCTCGTAATCTTAGCCGTCTGAACTTGCCGCATTCTTTAATCTGTCCGAACACAGCCTCAGGTTCGATTGGTCGGTTGCTGCGATGTTTCAGTCCTTGTTCGCTCGTAAGTAGCTCTCTGGCCCGGTCTTTGTAGTCATCAAGGGTATGATTGACTTCTATCTGTCTGTTGCTTTTTGATTTATGACATTGTCCTCGTAACGGGCATCCTTCACATCGTGTGGCTCTGTATATGCTGACCATCTGCCGGTAGCCGCTTGCTGTATGGCGTTCTTCCTGCCGTATAAATTTCAATCG
>CAYYQS010000184.1:0-3253 GCA_964472555.1 uncultured Bacteroides sp. | reverse complement strand
GAGAAGATTGAATATCACATTGGTGAAGTGCATCTCATCTACTGTCACTATAGCGTCCATAGCGTCGAGGTCAGCACTTATCGACCCTCCATACTTCTCTACCTTAAGCTTGAAAGTATTCACAATGTTGTATATCACAGCATTGGCATCTACCTCCTCGAGCTTGAGGGTAGACTTCTGGCGGTCGAACATCGACATCTGAAGCACTTTCTCCACCTGGAAGCGCAGGCGCTTGGTCTCATCATTGATCACCGACGATATCTGCTGGAGCATGGCCGGTGACTTGCGCACGGTCTGGTCGTTGAGCATCTGCGCGGCAAGCGAGATAGAAGATATCGGGGTCTTGAACTCATGCGTCATATTGTTGATGAAGTCATTCTTCATCTCCGTGAGCTTCTTCTGCCTGAATGCCACGATGATCGTATACACGAAGATTATCAGAAGGATAAAAGTGAACGCAAACGCTGGCACCATAAACGATATCGAAGAGAAGATATAGTCGCGCTTGGTGGGGAAATAGACTTTCAGATAGTTGCGCGGCCCCGACACATCGTTGGGGAAAAGCGTCTGGATAAACATATTGTCGCGGTCGGAAGCCGAAGCCCGGAAGTCGGAAGATCGGTAGAGCAAAGTACCGGCATAGTTGGCTACAGCGAACTCAAAGGGTACTTTAAGACCGAGAGTGTCGAGCTCCTGACGCAGATACGAACTTACCCTCGCCGAATCAGCGCGTTCGGTTATGGGGCGGTCCGACGATTTGGAGATTATGTTGAGAATCACATCGTCGAGCACTCCTTTCTGATAGAGATACCTGTCGCGGTAAGCCTCCCGGGCGCTGCGGAAGTGTGCATTGATGCCCCCGTTGCCGCTCGGAGTAGGGTCACGCTTGATAGTTAGGTCGGCCTCGATACCCGTAGGGGTTGTTATGGTGTATCGCATCCCTTCAAGCGAAACATATTCCCCGGGCAGCGACCCTGAGGTTGAGAGCCCGTCGGCGTCGAGAAAGTGACGCGTCTCGTCCTGCTCAAGATGATTCGCCACAGCCACAAGGCTCTGACGCACACCCTGGGCAAACTGCTCATAGCGCAGCTGCACGATATTCCTCATATAGAATATCTGAATGCACAGCAGACCCACAAAGGTCACTGCCATAAGCACGGTCAATATCCAGATTGTCTGTTTTTTCATTTGTCTTTCTCAAAGAGATCCGTTTCGGAGACTTTTTTAACCTATGTTATTTTAACAATTAATAAGCCTTAAATGTTCTGAACGGAGCAAAAGTATTTTGGTTGGAAGAATAGTACCGATTTAACATTTCGAGTCAAAATTAACAAATAATTGTGAAACACCAAAATGGGCGATTGTTAATTAACGCTAACGCCCGCTTACGGCACGGGCGGTAAGCGGGCGAGTGTTGATTCTAAAGGACATATCCGGTATATCAGTCTTCCTCCACGGCATCGGGTGCCACACCTTTCGGAAGGGCAAAGTGGAGCCAGACAAAAGCGAGCACTCCGGCGAGTACTGAGCCTACCACGATACCGAGCTTGGCATGGTTGAGCAGTTCAAGCTGAGCCGGGGTTGCCGCATCGAATGTAAGGGATGCAATGAAGATCGACACCGTGAAACCGATGCCTCCGAGCATAGCCATCGGTGCCATCATGTGCCAGTTGGCATGCGCGGGCATAGGAGCGATATGGAGCTTAACGGCAAGCCAGGAGAAGGAGAATATTCCGATAAACTTACCAAGCAGAAGACCGGCGATTACCGACAGTGAGATACCTTCGAAGACCGACGCCGGATCCATGCCGAGGAGCAGTATTCCGGCATTGGCGAAAGCGAACAGCGGCAGGATGAAATAGTTTACTATCGGGTGGAGCGAGTCCTCAAGGTCCTGCAGAGGAGAGATTACTTTATCCGACGCACTTTCCACCTGCTTGAGCCAGTTGAGCTGTTCCTTGTTGAGGATTGTGCGCTTCTCGAGATCCTCCGGGTCTTCTTCACTCTTGAAGTGACTTATCGACTTACGGATTATCTTGATATACTTGCGGGGAGCGAACACGGGAGTTGCAGGTACACAGAAAGCCACAAGCACACCGGCTATAGTGGGGTGGATTCCGGAGTTGAGGAAGAGGAACCAGATCACACCACCGATGCCGAGATAGAATATCTTGCTCTTGATGTGGAGCACCGAGCCAAGAAGAAGCACGCCGAAGAGAACCAGGGCATAGAGAAGGAGCATCAGTTCGATATGCGAGGAATAGAACACGGCGATGACGATGATACCGCCGATGTCATCGACTACAGCGAGAGTAGTGAGGAATATCTTTAGCGAAACAGGAACGCGCTTGCCAAGCATCGAAAGCACGCCCAAAGAGAAAGCGATGTCGGTGGCCATTGGTATGGCTGCGCCTCCCGCATAGTCCGTGCCGCGGCTTAGAGCATAGTAGATAAGAACTGGCACTGCCATGCCGCCGATAGCTCCGATGATAGGCAGAAGAGCCTGCTTGAACGATGAAAGTTCGCCCACCAGCACTTCACGCTTTATCTCGAGGCCTATCGAGAAGAAGAAGATAGCCATGAGGGTGTCGTTGATGAAGGCCATGAGCGTCATCGGATGGCCCGAATGACTGAAGATATTGAAGTCGCCGAGCTGGAGTCGCACCTCCTGTTCCCAGAAGTCAAAGTAGGTGTTGTTCAGACCGGGGATATTGGCGATGATAAGTGCGAGTACTGTCGCTGCGATCAGGATATTACCTCCCGATGCGTGGCGGCGGAGTGCCTGGCGGGCAGAGAAAAATATGCCTTTGTCGAACACAGATTTTTCTTCTGTATCCCAGGTTGGATGCGGATGTCGTGATGAAGCGGGTGTCATGGTTGGGTTGATGTTATATATAACTCTAACAAGTCTATATATGTATTGGTTCTCAAAAAATTCCGGCGGCGCCGTTCCCTCGCGGGAAAGACGTTGCCGGTATCAGATAAGGGTGTATAGACTTTGGTCGGAATTAGCCGATGAAATACATGTTCATCAGGCTGTCGGAGGTAAGGTTCAGCAGCGAGCTGTAGAAGAAGCTTACGATACCGAGGGCAATGATGCCAGCTACGGTGATCCAGAGGCCGAGGCGCTCTGAGCAAGCCGATTTGAAAGTAGGTATCACGCTCTCTTCTTCGCTTATGAACATCGCCTTCACCACAAGAAGATAGTAGTAGAGGGAGATGATGGTGTTGATGAGGGCGATGAGCACGAGCA
>CAYYQS010000183.1:0-3329 GCA_964472555.1 uncultured Bacteroides sp. | reverse complement strand
TTCTACACCTACGCGGCAGCTGCCCCGCACACGATGAGAGCCTGACTCTCACGCCTCGCAGCGAAGAGAACATTGACATTCTGATTATTTCACACCTTTGGCACCCTTCGCGCCTTTCACACCTCCTCCGAGAGCAAAGATATTCGAATCGTAGCTCACGGTCTTCGAGGCCTGATCGCGTTTACGCTTAAGTGCAAGGCGCACAAGGCGCTCCATAAGTTCATCGAACTTGATGCCCGCAGCCTCCCAGAGATAGAACGAGAGTGAGCCGGGTATGGTGTTGATCTCATTCACATAAATCTTGCGGGTATTTCCGTCGACCATTACGTCTACACGACTCACACCGTGGCACGAAAGGACACGGAACGTCTCACCTGCAAGGTGACGGATGCGTTCTGTCTCATCGGCAGGAAGATCGGCAGGGATGCGCTTCTGTGCCGCATGCATACCGCGGTTATCCTTCGTTCCTCCCATATACTTGTCTGTATACGAAAGGATTTCGCCGCTCTTTATTGGCTCTTCAAGTACAGAGGTAATATAGTCGTCGCAGTCGCCGAGCACAGCGCAGTTTATCTCCTGAAGATTCTCAACCATATCCTCCACGATGATTCGCGAAGAATAGCGCTGGGCATCGTCCACGCGCTCGAGGAGCTGCTCGCGGTTCTCAGCACGCCCGATACCGACACTCGACCCAAGGTTGGCAGGCTTCACGATTACAGGATAGCCGATCTGCTTTTCGATCTTTTCGATAAGTTCAGCCCTCTTGGCAAACCACTGTTTGTCCGTAAACCAAACATAGTCTACCACAGGGATACCGTCGGCTGCAAGAATCATCTTCATCGTTATCTTGTCCATACCGTTTGCCGAAGCAAGAGTATTGCACCCTGCGTAGGGTATGCCGATAGTCTCGAGAACGCCCTCGAAGATACCGTCCTCGCCATTGGAGCCGTGAAGTACCGGAATAGCGAGGTCGAGAGTCGCCACAACATCGCTCTTGAATAGCTTACGGTCGACGGCATAGAGATTATAGTCACCGTACACCGGCTTCATATACACCTCACGGCACTTCTTCAGAAGAGCAGGTATATCCCGGTAGTTCTTCACATCCGTGAGAGCCTCCCCGGTATACCAGCGACCCTGTTTGGAAATATACACCGGTATTACTTCGTATTTATCGGCATCGATAGCCGCCATTGCCTGATTGGCAGAGATAACTGATATTTCGTGTTCGGTGGAGCGGCCACCGAAGAAAACTGCTATTTTTGTCTTCATCGTCTGATTATTATCTGAATGTATCGGGGAGATCATTTTCGTAGAGTACAGTATCACCGGCCGAAGCCATGGAGGTGAGGAGTTGCTGAGCCTGGGCGAAACTGTCCACTGGTCTTATAGCCTCGGTAGGCATTCCTCCGTCTTCAAGTCCGCGGAGAATTGCCTCACGGTTGTACTCTCCTACTACTATCGCTATATCGCAACTGCTTGCGGCTTTTTCGCCGAAAGCACGGTTGAGTTCAAATTGCTCATCGCCAAGCTCTATCATTCCCGGAGTAATTAGGAATCGCTTTCCCTGTTGCATCGCGGCAAGCACATCAAGTGCCATGGCTGAACCTACGGGATTGCTGTTGAAAGCATCGTCTATTATCGTCAGACCACCGGGCACACGCTTGATGCTGAGGCGATGCTCAACCTGCTCGATCTTCTCCACGGCGTAGGCAATACGGTCGTCTGGGACTCCCAGATACCGTGCCATTGCCACCGCACCGAGCAGATTGGAGATATTGCATTCTCCCACAAGGTGCGTCCGCAATGCGAGCCGATGCCCTGTTGATTTGTCCACAACCGTAAATCGCGTTCCGTCGGGGCCATAACTGATATCCTCGGCCACATAGTCGGCGCCCTCGGTATTCTTAACGGCATACCGTATGCACTTCACATTCTTCACCGGACGGTCAGCGATACGCTCAAAATCATTGTTTATCACAGCGAGCCCGTCGGATGGAAGAGAGTCAACCAGTTCAAACTTAGTCGCTTGAACGTTTTCTATCGTCTTGAACGACTCAAGATGTTGAGGACCCACTGCGGTCACAATACCGCCCCAAGGCTCCACAAGATCGCATATTTCCTTGATATCGCCGATATTCTTAGCCCCCATTTCCACGATAAACACCTGATGATAAGGCTTAAGCATCTCGCGCACCGTTCGTACTACTCCCAAGGTGGTATTATAAGACCCTGGAGTCATCAGAGTATCGAACTGCTCGGAAAGAATCCTGTAGAGATAATGCTTAGTGGTAGTCTTGCCGTAGCTGCCGGTAACGCCGATTATCCGCAGTCCTGGCATGGAGCGCAAAATTGTCTTGGCTTCGTCGTAGTAGCGCCGCGTAATGCTCTTTTCAAGTGGCGAAAGCACTGCGTTCGCTCCGAGTATCAGCACATGCGACATACACCAACACCCGAGCAAAGCCTCGCAAAGCGCCAGCAGTGGAGCCTTGAAAAGAAGCATGCACGCTCCCGCTACAAGGGCGGCAATGATCAGGGAGGTAATGTAGATTCTTCGGGCACGCATCGTCATCACCAGCGGCTTCTTATACTTGCGGCGCACGAAGGTCAATCCGCAAAGCAGGCTGAAAATACCCATTAGAGCAACCGATGCGGGTCGTGGACTGAAAGGAGTCAGACCTATGAAGAAAACTATCAGACCGCAAAGATGCCACCCCGAAGTTGTGTCACCCGACTCACTGAGCCACCGGCGGTATCGCTCAGGTCGATAGCTGTTCTGCTGAAACATCATCAGACAGCGGCGCAGCTCTACTCCAAGATTGAAGAGAAGCAGTACCACCGACACACAGAATATTATTATTCCTACCATATCAGTTGTTTACTTTTAGGAAATTGGCCACCACGGCAGCTGTCTGCCCGGGGCGCTCAAGAAATGAATAGTGTCCTGCCTCGGGATAGGAAACGAGACCAGCATCGGGGATTCTCTTTTCCATCAGTTTGGCATCGCGCAGGGGGGTTGCGGTATCTTTCTCACCCCATATGAGGAGAGTCGGTGCCTGGATAGAAGTCAGTAGCGGCGTAAGGTCTTCATTGACGGTTCGGCTGAGTATTGCGCGCATCATCGGCGAAGCCTGAGCATAGTCGCTCGACCCGGCTTTAGCTCGCCAGCGCTCGATCATGCTCTTGGGAAGAATCCTCTTTGCCAGCTTGAAGGAATAAACCTTCATATAGTACCATAGCGAGCGGTGGGGTTTAATACCCGCGGCGTCCACAAGGTGATGCGCCTGACCGGGGAAATCGGTTATATTTACTGGGCGTATCCGCTCACA
>CAYYQS010000182.1:0-3408 GCA_964472555.1 uncultured Bacteroides sp. | reverse complement strand
TGAATAGTTATCGGCTTACGTCGATGGAGGAGCCGGGCGATGAGCGCATGGCTCAGATTATGCGCGAGGTTGCTGAGGATGCACGCGAAAGCACTCGGAGAGCTGCCGAGCATGTGGCTTCCGGTATTGAAGCCGCGACGAAAGATGCCCGCGCCAGAGTTGAGGAGACACTAAAAAAGCTTCACAATGGCGGCAAGTGAACATCGTCCTGTACTTATTGTGATTGCCGGGCCCAATGGGTCGGGCAAAACTTCCGTGACCTCAAAAATTCTTCACCATGAATGGCTGGAAGATTCGGAGTATCCATTTAGAAATCTCTAAATCAATAAATGGAGTGTGACTCGATGAGTTGCACTCTTTTTTTGTTTGAAGGACATCAGTGACCTGCCTTTGGATCTGTGTGTCTGAGTTACCTTTTCCGATTGTTGAAAACTTTCGGGCAGATGCGGAATAAGGAATAGAAAAAAATGAGTAACTTCGCACTTTCAAAATAAACAAAGGTATTTTTCTATGGGTGGTTTCATGGGAGTGGCATCCCGCAAACAATGCCGCACCGACCTTTTCTATGGTGTAGACTATAACTCGCACCTTGGCACACGCCGCGCCGGAATGGCGACTTACGATGAAAAAGAACATCGTTTCTGCCGGGCAATCCACAGTCTCGAACAAAACTATTTCAGATCGAAATTCGAGAAGGAACTGGAGAAGTTTGAAGGCCGCAACGGCATAGGAGTGATCAGCGATACTGATCCACAGCCGATAATCATCAATTCACATTTGGGTAAATTCGCGATTGTATCTGTCGCTTATATCACCAATCTCGATGAACTTGAGAAAGAATTGCTTGAGGCCGGAGTCCATTTCGGCGAACTGAGTTCGGGAAAAACGAATCAGACTGAGCTGATCGCACTTCTTATCAATCAGGGCAAGACATTTACCGACGGCATTGAGAATGTGTACAGGAAGATCAAGGGATCGGCATCACTTCTAATTCTTACTCCCGATTCTATCATCGCGGCACGCGACAAGCTCGGCCGTACTCCTATAGCATTAGGACATAAAGATGGCTCTTATGCTGTGACTTCGGAAAGCACGGCGTTCGCTAATTTAGGCTTCGAGCATGTGCGCGATTTGGGTCCCGGCGAGATCGTCGAAATCAACTCAGAGGATGTAAATGTACTGAAAGAGCCGGGAGAAGAGATGCAGATATGCTCATTCCTCTGGGTCTACTATGGTTTCCCGACATCAACTTACGAGGGTCGTAACGTTGAAGAAGCCCGTTTCGCTTCGGGTTATGCCATGGGCGAAAGCGATACTACCGAGGTTGACTGTGCCTGCGGAATACCTGACTCAGGTGTAGGAATGGCACTGGGCTATGCTGCAGGTCATGGAGTGCCCTATCACAGGTGCATTTGTAAGTATACGCCAACGTGGCCGCGCAGCTTTACTCCCGGCAACCAGAGCCTGCGAAATCTTGTAGCCAAGATGAAGCTTGTGCCCAACCGTGCTATGCTTACGGGTAAACGGGCATTGTTCTGCGACGACTCCATAGTACGCGGTACCCAGCTGAACGACAACGTAGCCGATCTCTATGCCAACGGAGCCAAGGAAGTGCATATGCGCATAGCTTGCCCCCCGCTGATCTACGGCTGCCGCTATCTCGGCTTCACGTCGTCGAAAAGCGACATGGAGCTTATCACGCGCCGAATAATCGAAGAACTCGAAGGCGATCCCAACAAGAATCTCGACCGCTATGCTACTACCGGCACCCCGGAATATAATATGCTTGTTGAGAAGATCCGTGAGCGTTTCGGACTGACATCGCTAAAGTTCAATCCGCTTGAGACTCTTGTAAAGTCGATCGGACTTCCAAAGTGCAAGATCTGTACTCACTGCTTCGACGGAACGAGTCATTTCTAATTCACCTAAACAAAATTTTAACGGGCGACTCCAGCAGCAGGGTCGCCCGTTTTTTTATGCATTATGAATCGACAATTAAGCCTCGCACTCGAAGCCAGCAAGCCTTACGGCTTCGGAAATAGCTTCGGGAGCTGCCGAGCCAGAGACTACGGCATTGCCGTCGGCAAGACTAACAGTTACTTCTTCTACGCCCTCTACTCCGGCGATAGCTTTTTCGACAGAAGCACGGCAGTGAGGGCAATTCATACCTTTGATAGTATAGGTGTGTGTCATATCGGTAATATTTTGATGTGTATGATTGTGTGATTTAAAAGCGGCATAGATAAGGAGCGCCACGAGAAGAATACTACAGGACGTTGCAAACCAATCGAATGTCACATGGCAGTGCCCTGTGAGCATACCGGTAGGCACAAACCACTCACGCGGGAGCAAGAGATCGATGATGAGGCCGAACCCTATAGCCGTAGCCACTACGGAGCCAACGTAGAGAGCTGTAGCCCGACGTCCCATGGTGCGGTTGAGAATCATGATAGAGGCGAAATTTGCCGCGGGGCCTGCCATGAGCATTACGAAGGCAATACCGGGAGAGAGGCCTTTGAGCATCAGTGAGAGCGCGATAGGAATGGACCCCGTTGCGCAGATATACATGGGCACTGCGACAACGACAACTGCGAGCATGGCAAGCAGAGGATGATTGCTGAGTCCGGTAAAGAGAGAGTCAGGAACAAAAACGGTGATCAACGCAGCGACCACAAGACCTATTACGAGCCATTTACCTACCGAGGCGACCATGTCGACAAATCCATATCTTACGGCCGCGATGATGCGCCCCCAGAATGATGAGGGAATGTCTTCGTCGGCATTGTCGGATACTTCAACTGCTTCATTCTCGTCAAAACGTCCTACCGCCAATCCACCTCCAACGGCACCGGCAAGAGCTGCCACGGGGCGAATGATAGCGAAAGGAAGACCGAGCAGCGACCAAGTGGCCGCGATAGAGTCGACACCGGTCTGAGGAGTTGCTATAAGGAATGATGTTGCGGCGGCTTTAGATGCTCCACGGCGGCGCAGGGCAACAGCTGTGGGGAGAACTCCACACGAACATAAAGGCAACGGAATACCGAAAAGAGCGGCCTTTACGACAGGCTTCCAACCGCCACCGGAAAGGTGTCGGCTCATCGCTGAGGGCCTTACGAAGACATGAAGAAGCCCGGCAATGAAAAAGCCGAGGAGAATATATGGCGACATCTCATTGAGGATGTTCAGAAACGATATTGCGAGTCGTGAGAAATCCATAACTTCAAACTTTTATTTTTCACATTGCAAAGATAGTGCCAGAAACAGGAGTATGCCTTACACGATTGTGCGCCACCCTTGCACAATTTCGGGAAAAGCCTTAACTTTGCATTCGTAAACAAAGATTAATATAAATAATGATTACACAGGAACAATTAAAAGAGACTTTTGAGCGTATGCTTGCGCTGAGGA
>CAYYQS010000181.1:0-3428 GCA_964472555.1 uncultured Bacteroides sp. | reverse complement strand
CCCCTCTGTTGGTAAGGTCGATCAGCCGTCCGGGAGTAGCCACGATTATCTGCACGCCATGTTTCAGCGCACGTATCTGCCTCTCTATGCTGCTGCCGCCATACACCGGGAGCACCACAAGACCGTCGGTATATTTCGAAAAATCAGCGAGATCGCCCGCTATCTGAAGGCAAAGCTCTCGCGTCGGTGCAAGTATCAGAGCCTGCGGAACAGGTCGCGACGTGTCCACTCGCTGAATCACCGGCAGACCGAAAGCTGCGGTCTTACCCGTTCCCGTCTGTGCCAGCGCCACAAGATCGTGGTCGCCGTTCAGAAGCACCGGTATCACCTTCTCCTGTACCGGCATAGGAGTTTCAAAACCCATTTCTGCGATGCCGCGTAGCAAATCGTCGCGGACGCCTAATTCTTCAAATGTCATATTTCGTATTTTTTCAATTTACAAATATACAACATTTGCAAATATATTTTGCTCGAAAATATATCTTTTTTTAACGCTCATGCGCAGTTCCGGTCTCTCAAAGAGGCGAGTCAACCCATTCGAAATTCTCCTTTCCGGCACCAACTTCGAAATTATACATCGCTATGCCAAGGTCGATCTTCGTATATCCCACAAGCGAGCTCCCCTTCACCGGACGTACCTGATTATCAGGAATATATTCGAAGAAGAATTTCTGCTGGTTCACAGCCGTTGGCGCAAGAAGAGCTGCATCCACTCCGGCCTTGAACCATTCGGGCGAATCCGCAGTGATATTACTTACCTGGTCGGGTCGTTTGATCTTATGTGTACGATAGCCGTCGGCCTCTCCGTATCCTATGGCGATGCAAAGCACTACCTTTTCATCGTTTGCCACCTCAAAAGCGTCGCCGATTTTCTTGTAGGTCAGTCCTACGCAGCAAGTATTCAGTCCAATACGTTGAGCGAACAGCACGAGACGCTCCCCGTAATATCCAGCGCGGTATTCCAGCGAGTCCGACTTCTTGCCCACGGCCATAATATAGTTCTTCACATTGCTGAAAGTCCCGTAGGAGAGAAATCCCTTGAAAGCCTTTGCCTCGTTCAGCACAAGCTGAAAGTGCAGATCTCCTTCCTTATTGATTTCCTCAATTTCCTTACGAAGCGCCACCACATCCCCCGCTTCAAGCGGTCGGTCCTGATACTTTCTCACCGAATGGCGACTCTTTAAAGCCTCTAATTCCGTCATATTTATTCTCGTTTAGATCTAACATTTAAATTCTTCCTCACAAAATTTCGCAAAAATCCTCCGCTTTTGCTACACGTGTATTAGGATTGGCTACTTAGCCCTTCCCTTACGATCTTTGCCTTCGCCGGACCCACCACTGCGCTGATTTCGCTTTCACTTGCTTCTTTAAGCCTCTTCACGCTCTTGAAGTGAGTGAGCAGAGCCTCCGCAGTTTTCGGCCCTATCCCCTTTATCCCGTCAAGTTCGCTCACTAAAGCACTCTTGCTACGACGGTCGCGGTGGTGAGTGATGCCGAAGCGGTGAGCCTCGTCGCGCAGATGCTGGATTACGCGAAGTGTCTCCGAATTCTTGTCGATGTATAAAGGCACGCTGTCGCCGGGAAAGTAGATTTCTTCCAGACGTTTGGCAATGCCCACTACAGCAATTTTTCCCCGGAGACCCATTTCATCAAGAGCCTCCACGGCCGACGATAGCTGACCCTTGCCGCCGTCCACCACTATCAGTTGTGGCAGACCCTCTCCCTCTTGCATCAGGCGGGTATATCGTCGGGTGAGCACCTCCTTCATCGAGGCAAAGTCGTCAGGCCCTTCAACCGTCTTGATATTGAAGTGTCGGTAATCGCGCTTCGACGGTTTGCCGTCGCGGAACACCACGCACGACGCCACCGGATTAGTACCCTGAATATTGGAGTTATCGAAGCACTCAATGTGGTGCGGCAGTTCCGTCAGGTGAAAATCACTCTTTATGCGTTCCAGAAGCTTCGAAGTCCGTTCCTCCGGATTATGGCGCTCAAGATGCTTCAGATCATCTATTCTGTTCTGACGCGCATTCCGCTCCGACACCTCGAGCAGTTTCGCCTTATCACCACGGCGAGGTATGGTAAACGACACATTGCTGATCTCAACCTCCGGAGCCTCCGCAACTATCACTTCGTCGAAGGTCGTATCGAAAGTCTCCCGGATTTCCTCCATGGCGTAACCTAAAATCTGGGCTCGCGACTCCTCAAGCGATCGTCGGTAGCGCAGAGTCACGCTTCGCACCACAGCCCCGCGACGCACATGCATATAGTTCACATACACATCATTGGAGCCGTCATCGTCGAATCCGAATACATCCACGTCCCCGATAGTCTGGCTCACGATCACGCTCTTCGACCGGTAGTTCTCAAGCAGCCTGTACGCATTCTTAAGCTCCTGAGCTTCCTCGAAACGCAGTTCCGATGCCAGACGCTCCATTTCCGTGCGCAGATAGCTCATCAGCTCATGCGTTTCCCCGCGGAGTATCTGCCTTATCTTGTCGATATATCCCTGATATGTCACATGATCTATCTCACCCGTGCAGCACCCCTTGCATTTCTTTATATGGTACTGCAGGCAAAGCCGCCCCTTTCCCTTGGCAATATATTCAGGTGTGATAGGTATGCGGCACGTACGCACGGGGTAAAGCTCGCTGATAAGATCAAGCACCGTGCGCGCGACAGCCGTGTTCGTATAAGGCCCGTAGTAACGTGACCCGTCGCGGATATGCTGCCTTGTCAGGAATACCCGGGGATACATCTCGTTGGTCACCACGATCCACGGATACGATTTATCATCCTTTAGGAGTACGTTATAGCGGGGCTTGTACTCCTTGATCATCGAGTTCTCAAGGTTCAGCGCATCCTGCTCCGTCGGCACCACTATATACTTCATGTCCGCGATATTCCTCACCAGGAGGTTGGTGCGGAGCACATCGTGCGTCCGGTTGAAGTACGACGATACACGCCGCTTCAGATTCTTTGCCTTACCTACATAGATCACCGTACCCTCGGCATCATAGTAGATATATACACCGGGAGTATCAGGTAATATCGAGATCTTTTCTTTTAACTCTGCCGATTTTTCGTGTCGTGCCATGATCCTTGTTTTAGCCGAAAAGACCAAAGTCGTCAAAACGGCTCTCTCCGAGATGATCGTATGCCAGCTGCGTCACCTCGCGGCCTCGCGGCGTCCGCTTTATGAAACCCTCCTTGATCAGGAATGGTTCATATACCTCCTCTATCGTTCCCGGATCTTCGCCCAAAGCCGTCGCTATAGTGGAAAGACCAACCGGACCACCCTTGAACTTCCTTATGATAGTCCCCAGAATCTTGTTGTCGATTTCGTCGAGACCGTACCGGTCGATATTAAGCGGTAATTTCATCTCACTTCTCTTTTTGCTTATTGTCTTTGTGCCTAATAAGGCAAA
>CAYYQS010000180.1:0-3489 GCA_964472555.1 uncultured Bacteroides sp. | reverse complement strand
GGAAAGTGCGCTCCTGCGCACGTCCTGAGCCGACAAACGGTAACTATGGCCATGCTCTGGACTACACTCGAAAAAGTTACCATCTGCCGCGCTTGGACGTGCGCGGAGCGCACTTTCTACATTCTTTGCCAGCACCATCGCCCACAACCACATACAAAAAGAGCTTGAATTAAGAAATTTTAACAATATTTTTAGATTTTTTCTGCATCATTCACGTCTATAAGTAAGAAAGTAAGCTTTCGCCTGCGAAGCCGAATTTTCATTATCCCGCAACTAAAACTATCCCAAAATATCTGACATTATGAGATTCCACTTGCTTTTACTTGCCCTGCTGACAGCCGTCACTACACTTTCTGCACAGAAAAAAATCACTGTGTCGGGAAATGTCTTTGACCGCATCACTACCAAAGACCTTCCCCACGTCAACCTGACTGTCTTGAATCCGGACAGTACTGTGGCTGTCGAGACTGAGGCTTTTGAAGAAACTTATAAAATTGATGCCAGCACATTCAGATGGGTGGAGATAGGTACTTATAAATTCGATATCTCCAAGGCTGACACTCCCTACATCATGCGCTTCTCAAAGGAGGGGTATGATACATTCTACCAACCCCTCGACCTCTCAAAAATGACAGCCCGTCAGTTTGAGTTGAAACTTCCCCCTGTCTATCTAACTCCCGTAGCCGAAGGACCTACCGTAGAGCTTGACGAAGTGGTGGTGAAAACGTCAAAAATCAAGTTCTACCATAAAGGGGACACCATAGTGTATAATGCCGACGCTTTCATGCTGCCCCAAGGTTCCTCGCTGGATGCCCTGATTGCCAAACTTCCCGGCGTCGAAATCAAAGATGGCGGCAAAATCTATGTCAACGGCAAGTATGTGGAGTCTCTTCTTCTCAACGGCAAAGATTTCTTCAAAGGCAACCAAGACGTGCTTCGCCAAAACCTCGGCGCTTACGCCGTCAAGGATGTTGCGGTCTACGACAAGTATGGCCAGATGAGCAAACTTATGGGCGCAGATCTTGAAGACGACAAGGAATTCGTAATGGATGTGCGTCTTAAGAAAGACTATATGGGTGGTTTCTTGGGAAATGCCGAAGTTTCTTATGGCACAGACGACCGCTACTCCGGACGCCTCTTCGCCATGCACTTCAACAACAATGCACGTTTCTCTGTCTATGGCAACGTCAACAACGTCAACAATACCAACCGCCCCAACGATGGGGAGGGGTACAATATGTATTACGAACGAAATGATGGTGTCTCCGACTTAGCCAACGGTGGCTTTGACTACAACGTGGAAGACCCGCGCAAAATATGGTCAATTTCCGGAAATGTAGATGCCAAATATCTCGACAATACTGTAAAAAAGAATGTCTTCACTGAATCATTCCTTCAGCGCAACAGTTTCCAGACTACTCTTGACAATATGCGCGATAAAACTTTCAGCATAGCCACCAACCATCAGTTTAAGTTTGAAAAGGAACTATATTATTTCAATATCCGCCCCGAGTTCCGCTACAACCGCTCACGCTCCACGTCGGAAAACGCATCTGTGGAGTTTGACACCGATGTCCAGGAACGCTATGAAATAAATAAGGCGGTGATAGATGCCATCTACAAGAACTCTCCTGATGAGCTGCGGGAAGCCCTCGTCAACCGCAACCGCTTCAACCGCAAAAACCGCTCCAACAACTACCGTGGCTATTTCTGGTCGGAACAGACCTACCGCTTCCCCGGCTCCCCCGATGCCCTCAGCGTATGGATAGAAGGTGAATATAGCCGCGATCATACCAATTCTCTCACGGACCAGAACATTGACTACGGTTTTAACGGACTTGATGCTCCTGCGAGTTCAATGGCACAGCGCAGGGAAGGCCGCTCTTATCCAGCCTATACTGCATGGATGAAGGGGGCAGCCCGATATTTCGTCAAGGCCAGAAAGACCCAGTTTACCCTCGGCTATGAATACCGCCATGAGCAGCAGCGGAAGTCGTCGCTCGAATTCCTTTTCGACTCGCATACGCAAGATGAAGAGGCTATCCTGCCCTACGACACCGAACTGATGCCCGACTTCGCCAATACGCGCACATCGAAGCTCTATGCCAATATCCACATGATAAAGGGAAGCTTCGACTACAATAATGAATTTGCCTCCAAGCTGAAATTCAGTCTGTCGGTGATACCTGAATTCCACATCCGGCGCCGCAATCTCTTCTATCATGCCTACGACATGGAAGAGGCTGCCTACTTCCCGGTGACAATTCCGATAGGGCGAACCTCCTGCTCCTTCAATAACACTATAGTACGCTTAAGGATGAACAACGACAAGCATCGCCTATACATGCAGTATGATTTCAATACTTCCTATGCCTCGCTGACCGATATGATAGATATCCCCAACACTTCCGATCCCTTGAACATATCTCATGGCAATCCGAATCTTAAGGACGCGTTCAGGCAACGGGTCTATCTGAACTTTTCTTCCCAGCTTGCAAAAAACACGAATATTTACGTCTACTCGTCGTTTAACTATGCCAGCCGCGACCTTGTCAATGGATACACCTATAATTCCCGGACAGGCGTACGTGATTTCCAGACTGTAAATGTAAGCGGCAATCTGAGTTCATACAGCGACATTGACTTTTATAAGTCTATGACATTTGGAAACCATGAGATTTCAGTTACTGTAGGTGGATACTATGGTTTCAACAGATATGCGAATATGATTGGAGAAGATGGGCCGATGCAGAAGCAGATAGTCTATTCGAATACCTTTGGATATAATGCCAGGGTTGAATACACATTATTGAGCAAGTACACATTTGGGGGAAGGTTTTATTCCACAAATGGGTTGACACGCACACACTCCGGCGTGCGTGCCAACACAGTAGAGAGGCGATTGATGCCTCAGGCGTGGATCAATCTCAAGCTTCCATTCCGCTTCTCATTCAACGCCAATATGAATTACATGATTTATAAGGGTGTAGGCAGCAAGGATATGAATCCAAATCAGTGTCTTGTCAATGCCAACCTCCGATATCAGCTCAACGACAACTGGAGTTTCAAAGTGGAAGCCTACGACATTCTTAATCAGCAAAAGCCCTACTCAAATATCGTCTCGGCCATCTCTCGCACCCAGACAGTCGTCAACGCCCTTCCCCGCTACGTCATGTTTACTGTCGGGTATAAATTCAATACTAAAAACAAAAAATAAAGAAAAGTGCCGCTCAGAAACTGAGCGGCACAAAATGTAGAAAGTGCGCTCCTGCGCACGTCCTGGCGCGGCATACGGTAACTTTATGGGGAGCGGCTCCGCAAGTGCCAACTCTGAAAAGTTACCATTGGCCGACGCGTGACGTGCGCAGGAGCGCACTTTCCACATTATAGCTTTCGTTGGCAGGGGCTTTCGTTGCCGAAGAGGTAAGAGGGGCGGTAGCCGCCGAGGTCGATGACTATCTTCTCGAAGACTATCCCCGGGTCGAGGGG
>CAYYQS010000179.1:0-3600 GCA_964472555.1 uncultured Bacteroides sp. | reverse complement strand
CGCAGTTATCTCCGGGAGTGTGTACTCCGGTACCGACACTAACCTGAAATCCTGAAACTCCACCGAGAGAACCCTGCGGAGCGCGGATCTCGGCGGGATAGTCGGGGAATGTCGACACCTGGTTGCCAAGGCCAGCGGATACGTTCGTGAAGATGTTTCCTGCCAGCTGCATACCGTCGCCGGAATCGCCGGAGAAACGCACCACAACCTTGTCAAGTGTTTTTACATTGGTGTTTTCCAACATTTTAAATAATCTTTGTCCGATTTACGTTGTGTTTATGGTATTAGTCGGCGAAAACTTTCTTCTCCGACTTTGCAAAGGTACGCAGAAAAATCCACATTCTCCCTATGCAATATGATTTTTAGTTCATTCGAAGGCCGAGTCGTTGAGCAGTCGTCCGCGCAGAACATCCATTTCGGTGTGGGCTTCCTTTGTGAGGAGGTAGTTGCGGATAGCTTCGATGTGAGATTTCTTGTGGATGTCGGTGCCCATAAAGTCGACCAGTTCTTTGTCGATAAGGTATCGAGCAACTGCCTTCTCGGCTTTTCCGTATGCTTCGGCGAGGCTGAGGAGGTTGATCTGGAAGAGCAGACCGGCATTGTGGAGCTCTTCGTAGCGGTCTTTACGGTTGAAGTAATAGGGATATCGCTCAGGGTGGGCGAGTATGGGCCTGAGGCCACGAACCTGAAGGTCGAAGACGAGCTGATCGAGATTCCACGGTTCCTGAAGATAAGAGTTCTCGATGAGGATGTAATCGTTGGGGAGAAGCATCAGCTCGTTGTCTTCGAGGCGCCTGTGGAAGAGTTCGTCGATGCGGTATTCAGCTGAGTGATCGATCTTTATATTGTTGCCCCGCTTTTCGAGCTCGGCACGTAATTCGGCCATAGCGGGCGTAATGGTGCCGATGCTGTTCTCGAATGTGTGCTGAGTGACGTGGGGAGATGCAAAGATAGTGTCGATACCGAAGCTTTGCATTGCTTCGATAAGGTCGGCGGATGTGGCGGGATCGGGCGAACCGTCGTCGACTCCCGGCACGACGTGACAGTGTATATCGGTGTGGAAGCAGAGCTTGGCGGCTTCCTTTGGCTTCTTCTTGAATATATTGAACATTATCCTCGTTTCATTACAGGGAGGGGGCGCTTGAACTGTGACCGGTCGATGATGAACGGACAGGGTGGGCGCATGCTGAAGTTTGTGTCGATTTTGAGTTTTGAGAGGGCTTCTGCCACAAAGTTGATGTCACCGGCGGAGGTAAGAACGACGTAATAATACGGCTCGCTTGTCTCGACGATGAATGCTGAGGGGTATCCTGCCTCGACAAGGCGCTCACGCATGGATTTAGCGTTGAAAATCTGCTTGAACTGCCCTACGACACCGCAGTATTCCTTTACATTTTCGGCGATACCCCCACCGTCTTTAACGACGCGCACTAACATGGTGCGCACTTCGAACGGCCCGGAAGGAGTGTCGACTGTGCGGACGCGCGCTTTCATGGGAATGTCGGCATAGATATTTATGTCGGTAGAGTCTGCTTCGCGCCGTGCCTGAATAGTCTTTTCGTAGGCGGCTCTGTAGTTCTCTTCGCTGGTCTTGCAGGAGGGGAGGGCAGTGCAGGCCAGGAGAAGGAGTGCCACTGCTGCTGAAATTCTCATTTTAGTTTAAGTTTTTTCGCGATTTCGCGGGGAATCGCGTCTTTGTGAACTAATATATCGACAGTTTTGGCGAGGAAGTAGGGCTCGGAGACGTAGAAGAAACCGTCGTAGATCTGGTTTGTATCCCAGGAGTTTTTCACCTTATAATATCTGTTGCCGTTCTGGTCGGTGGCTACGCCTACTATCTCCATGCCGTGGTCGTCGGTAGTCTCCTGGTTGTCGAACATTTCCTGACGGAGTTCGGCTGTTACTTCAATTTCTTCAACCGGACCTTTGAAGTTGAATTTATCGTTGGCGCGTTCTTTATCGGAGAGCTTTACCCAGCGTGATAGTTCGGTGCCGTCCATGTCGCTCTCTTTCTTGCCCTTAGGCATGAGTGCAACACCGTCGGTCCATTTAAAACCGCCTTCACTCACGTCGGCAGCCCATACGAGTGAATAACCTTTTTCGAGAGCATTGTCGACGACGGCTTTGAATTCGTCGAGCGGGAGATTATAGTACTGAGCCCAAAGCCAGTTGTCGGGAACTTCGACGGGGAAGGTTTCGTAGTAGGGATGATGTGTGAAAGAGGTGAGGGGAATGTAGTCGCTCATCTCAAGTGGCAGAGAGGTTGCGTAGCTCTGGGGGGTGTAGGTCTTTCCGTTGTACTCGAAAGTTTCGGGTACTTCGCCGAAATATGCGTCAAGAATTCCTTTGAGGCCTTTTCGCCAGGCTGTGGACAGGTGCTTGTTGGGTTTTGCAACTACAGCCTTGAGGTAGGCTGCGAGGGCAGCGTCGAGCTCGCCGTGGACATGTTTCTCTTCGCCGTATTCGAGGCCGCTGTATATCTCCTCGGGGATTGCTCCGTAGCGTTTCCACACGTAGGGAACGTCCATGAGCGAGCCTCCGGCTGCAAAATTAGTCTGGCCGTAAAGGCGGATGAAGCGCTCTGCTTTGTCTTCGTAGCATTTGCGCACGGTGTACATTTCGGATATGTCGAGGCTGTCGCCGCCTTTGCGCATTATTTCGTCTTCGAAAAACGATGTACCGGCGAAGCACCAGCATGTGCCTGATTTATTCTGGTCTTTGACCGAGGTTGTGGGGATGGTGATGATATCGGTGAAGACGAATGTTTCGACAGAGTCGGTGGCTAAGCTGTCGGCTGGTTCGGCTGCATTCACCGCAGGGCAGAGTAGGGCCGCTGAGGCAGCTGCTACAAGGATATTCTTTATCATATTATTGTCAGTTGAGTACTTTATAGCCGGAGGCGATGAGTGCTCCGCGGATTTCTTCGATGTGGTTGGCATCGCGAGTCTCGAGTTCGAGGCGGATTAGGCATCCGTTGATAGCGGTGCTTGAGTTTATTCGTTCGTGGGTAACCGAAATGATGTTGCCGCCTTTTTCACCGACAACGGTGCAGACGCCGGAGAGCTGTCCGGGTTTGTCGGCGAGGTCGATGAGGAATGAGAAGTTGCGTCCGCTCTTGTTGAGGCCGCGGGTGATTACGCGGCTGAGTGTGTTGACGTCGATATTTCCGCCTGAAACGAGGCATACGGTCTTTTTGCCTTCTACGGGTAGTTTGCCGAACATCACGGCGGCCACCGAAACGGCTCCGGCGCCTTCTGAAACAAGTTTCTGCTTCTCGATAAGGGCCAGAATGGCGGCGGCGATTTCGTCGTCGGAGACTGTTACGACTTCGTCGACATATTTATTGCACATCTCGAAAGTGTTTACACCCGGTTCTTTCACGGCGATGCCGTCGGCAATTGTGCTTACGTCGTTGAGGTGGCATAGTTTTCCTTCTTTCAAAGACTCGGCCATTGAGGGAGCTCCCGATGACTGGACGCCGTAGACTTTTATGTCGGGCCGGAGGGTCTTGATAGCGAATGCAACTCCGGAAATAAGTCCGCCGCCACCGATAGGTACCACTACAGCTTCGACGTCGGGCATCTGCTCGAGTATTTCAAG
>CAYYQS010000178.1:0-3623 GCA_964472555.1 uncultured Bacteroides sp. | reverse complement strand
ATATTAGCAAGCATCCATGCGACTTTTCTCGCTTACTAAAGAAATTGCCATTGACCTTGGCACAGCCAACACCATAATCATCCACAACGACAAGATCGTGATCAACGAGCCGTCGATTGTGGCTCTCGATACCCGCACCGACAAACTGATCGCCGTGGGTAAGGAAGCTCACCTCATGGAGGGTAAGGAACAGCCTGGTATCCGCACCGTACGCCCCCTGCGTAAAGGTGTGATTGCCGACTTCAACGCTGCCGAACTCATGATCCGTGGCCTTGTGAAGAAAGCTTCCACGAAGAACAACTGGTTCTCTCCCTCGCTCCGTATGGTGGTAGGTATTCCTTCAGGTTCTACCGAAGTGGAGGTACGCGCCGTGCGCGACTCTGCCGAGCACGCCGACGGCCGCGACGTCTACATGATTCACGAGCCCATGGCGGCAGCCCTCGGTATCGGTCTCGACGTAGAGGCACCTCAGGGCAACATGATTGTCGATATAGGTGGCGGTACAACGGAAATTGCCGTTATCTCCCTCGGCGGTATCGTATCCAACAAAAGTATTCAGGTGGCAGGTGACGACCTTACCGACGATATACTAAATCACATGCGCCGTGCGCACAACATTAAGGTGGGAGTCCGTACAGCCGAGCAGATCAAGATGCATGTAGGCTCAGCCCTTACTGAACTTGAGAATCCGCCGGAAGATTATGTTGTACATGGCCCGAACCTTATGACAGCTCTTCCGCTCGAGGTTCCCGTAAGCTATCAGGAAATTTGCCACTGTATCGAAAAGACTATCTCCAAGATCGAGGCTGCAGTCCTCAGCGCCCTCGAGCAGACTCCCCCCGAGCTTTATGCCGACATCGTGAAGAACGGTATCTATCTCGCAGGTGGTGGTGCCATGCTTCGTGGTCTCGACAAACGTCTTATCGATAAGATCGGTATTCAGTTCCATATAGCCGACGATCCCCTGCTTTGCGTAGCAAAGGGTACGGGTGTTGCTCTCAAGAACATCAACCGCTTCTCTTTCCTTATACGATAGGAAGCGTCCAGCCATCCGAGGGGCACAGTGAACGAGCTCTTAAGCTTTATCGTAAAAAACAGCAAATGGTTTGTCTTCACGTTTTTCGTGGTGATAAGCTGTATGCTGCTTTTTCGTGATGATCCTTACCGACAGCACGTCTACATTACTTCCGCCGGACGACTTGCATCGACGGCTTATAATGGAGCCAACAACGTCACCTCATATTTCAATCTCCACGAGATCAACGACGATCTTAACCGCCGCAATGCCGAGCTCCAGTCGCGCATTGTTGCCCTTGAGGAACAGCTCGGTGCCTATCGTGAATCTGTGTTTACCGACACTCTCGTCCCCGAAGCCGATGTCGAGCCCTTCACTTTTATAGTGGCTCATGTGATCAATAACTCCATTGCTCGTCCTTTCAACTATCTGACCATTAATAAGGGTAGTGCGGAAGGCGTTCGCCCTGAGTTAGGTGTAATAGACCGCAACGGTGTCGTAGGTATAGTCAGCAATGTGGGCACCCACTCAGCCCGAGTGATATCGCTGCTGAATCCGCATTTCCGCCTTTCGTGCAAAATCAAGAGCAGCGATTACTTCGGATCACTTGTATGGGACGGCCGAAATCCTTCGGAAGCCATGCTTGAAGAGTTGCCCCGTCACACGGTGTTCAAAGTCGGAGATACCATTGTCACTTCGGGTTATTCCGCCGTCTTCCCACAGGGACTGCCGGTTGGGGTGGTGCTCGACGATGACACAGATAAAAATCAGAACTTCTTTACCCTGCGAGTGCGTCTTCTCGCCGATTTCACAACCATGAGCAATGTTCAGGTGGTGATAAACAATCAGGCGGAAGAGCTCAAGGCTCTTACGGCTGGAGAGGAAAATGACCAAAAGAAGAATCCGTTCGGAAATTAAATGACGAAGTTTGCCTTAAAATACGCGTTAAGTTTTATTCTGCTTATCCCTGCGCAGGCTATTATCTTCGACCACGCTATACTTTTCAACGTGGCCGTGCCGCTCGTATTCCTCTATCTCATTGTATCTCTTCCGGTTACATTGGGTACTAATCTTTCTACTTTTCTCGGATTTCTCGCTGGGTTCTTCCTTGATATCTTCACCGATACACCGGGAGTAAATTCTTTGTGTTGCACACTGCTCGCCTTTGCGCGTAAGCCTCTGTTCCACCTCTATGTGTCGATTGACGACGATCTTGCTTCCCGCAGCCCCTCGTCGGTTTCGATGGGGCATGCCGAGTACATGAAATATCTCCTCACGATGGTGCTGATTTACTGTGCGCTTCTCTTTACCGTGGAGGCCTTTCAGTTTTTCAGTTTTCGGCTTCTCCTGCTTCGCATAGCATCCTCGGCTCTATATACTTTCGTGCTGCTCTATGCTCTCGACTGCCTTACCATGCGTAAGCGTGAGTCGAAAATATAGCTGAAAGTTTCTCCCTCCCGGTTTTGGCCGCGGTCCGGTTTCTCTTCTCTAACTCACTCCTGTTTTAATTCGTGCGTAAGAACTACAATCTCGAAAAAAGAAAATATATTGTCGGCGGATTTATAGTGCTGATTGCCCTCATCTATCTGGTGAGGCTCTTCGACCTGCAGCTCGCCGACGAAAAATACAAGCGTTCAGCCGACTCAAACGCTTTCCTTAAAAAAACAGTATATCCTTCGCGCGGTCTGATTTACGATCGCAACGGCGAACTTGTGGTGTTCAATCAGCCGGCCTACGATGTGATGCTCATTCCGCGCGATGTGCAGCCATTCGATACTCTCGATTTCTGTAGCACTCTGAATATCACTAAGGAGCAGCTCGAAAAGCGTTTCGCCGACATGAAGGATAAAAGGATGAATCCCGGTTATTCTTCCTATACGCCGCAGCGCCTCATCTCCCAGCTCTCCGCTCAGGATTACGGGAGGCTCCAGGAAAAGCTTTATCGTTTCCCCGGATTCTTCATTCAGAAGCGAATCCTCCGCCAATACAATCATCCCACTGCGGCCAATGTGCTCGGTAACATCCGAGAAGTATCGCAGGCCGATATCGAACGCGACGGCTACTATGCCCCCGGTGATTATACCGGCGACCTGGGAATCGAGAAGAGCTACGAGCCTTATCTCCGTGGAGTGAAAGGTACGGAGATACTTATACGCGATGCCCGTGGTCGAATTCAGGGGCGCTACGACGACGGGGCTCACGACGTCGAGCCGATCTCTGGCCGCGACCTTCGCCTGAGCCTCGACATAAAGCTGCAGCAATATGCCGAATCGTTGATGGTAGGCAAGCGAGGGGCGGTCGTCGCCATAGAACCGGCAACCGGAGAGATCCTATGCATGGTGTCGATGCCCAACTACGATCCCACTCTGCTTGTGGGCCGTGAACGCGGCAAAAACTACAGTATGCTCGTCAAGGATGATTCGTGGCCGCTGTTCGACCGGGCACTTATGGGTGCCTATCCCCCCGGCTCAACATTTAAGCCTACTCAAGGTCCGATCTTCCTCGAAGAGGGTATCATTGATCTGAACACGGCCTATCCATGCTCGCACGGGTATATCAACGGCGGTCTTCGTGTGGGGTGTCACGCTCACGGTTCTCCGCTTCCGCT
>CAYYQS010000177.1:0-3708 GCA_964472555.1 uncultured Bacteroides sp. | reverse complement strand
GCAGCTGCCCCGCACACGATGAGAGCATAGAGTTTCACTCTATTGTCTCACGCCCCGCAGCGAAGAGAACTTTGACATTGCGGTAAAAACAATATACCTCTGAGGCTCCGAAAAGGCACAAAAAAATCGGCGCGAGGCCGATTTTATGTGAGGTATTGGAATTCCCTTATTATTCGGTAATGTCGAGAAGCTCAACGTCGAAAATGAGCATCTCGTTGGGGCCGATACCGGCAGCAGGCTGTCCGTTGGGTCCGTAGGCGAGATTGCCGGGGATGTAGAGAGTTGCCTTACCGCCTTTACCGATGAGCATGAGGCCTTCGCGGAATCCGGGAACAACGCCCTGGAGGTTGAATGTAGCGGGGCCACGGCCGTCGGTCGAGTCGAAGATTTCACCGTTGAGGTGCTTGCCGGTGTAGTTTACAACTACTGTCGCTGTTTCGGTAGGCTTGGGATTTTCACCCTCGATCTCGATGATATAAGAGAGACCGTTTTCAGTAGTCTGAACGTCGGCACCTTCGGCTTTAAGCTTGGCTATATATTCATCGGCTGCCTTACCGTTTTCCACGGCATCGGGTGCAGCCTGAGCGGCAGCCTCCTTCTCGGCAGCGGCCTTATCCATAGCCTTGCGGTAGAGTTCCTGGAACTCACCTGCCTTGAGCTGAATAGCGGTGTAGTCGAGAGAGTCGGCAAGGAAAGACTTCTTGAAAGAGTTGAGGATAGTAGCTTTGTTGAGCTCTACGCCCTGATCGCCGAGCTGGTTGAGCTCGTTCATCATCTGAAGCGCAACCTGCATACCCATGCGTTCGTCACGCGAGCCGTCGGCGGAGAATACGAGCTGCATACCGCGGAGGAAATCCTGTTTCTGCTGCTTTGATGCTGCCATTTGAGAGTATTCTCCGTAGAGCATAGAGCCCACGTAGTCGCCATAAGCGGTTGAGAGGGAGTCGTTTGCGGCTGTTTCGCAAGAGCCTGAACCGCACTTGCCGCAGCTGGCGGCGGCGAGGGCGAGCACGGCGCAAGCGCCAATCATTAATTTCTTCATAGCTGTAAGTTATATTAGTGTTTCTATTTAATTTATTTTATTTCCACGAGCTCTACCACGAACTGCAGCGCGCAGTCGGGCGGTATCACTCCGGGCACACCTTCGGCCCCGTATGCAAGTGCCGGAGGCACGGTAAGACGGTAGTTACCACCTGCCTGCATGTGTGTCAGACCAATGGCCATGCCCTTTGTAAGCTGATAGAGAGGCGTTACCATTGGAGGTTCGTCGGGCCCGATCGAGTCGAAGACATTTCCGTCGGGCAGCGATACTGCATAGCGGATAGCTACTACCGAGTTCTCCGTAGGAGTGGGTCCCGAGCCAGGGGTAAGTGTCTGGAGGACAATTCCGTCAGGAAGAACCTGAGCCCCCGGAGCCTTTGCGGCATCAGCGAGGAGAGCATCGCTCTCAGCCTTGGCCTTACGCTGGATTGCCTGCTCGATATAGGCGCTTGCCGCCGTATGAGCGTCGGCGCTATAAGGAGTCACGAATTCTTCAAGAAGAAGAGCCTTCACCTGAGTGGTGTCGATGTCAAGCCCGGTGGTGCGGAGGTCGTTGAGAGCATTTTCCACGGCGATCTTGAAGTTCGATGCCATGAAAGTAGCCACGGCCCTGCTTAGGGAGTCGGCAGGCACAGACTGAGCGGCGGCAGAAAGAGCTGCCGCCGCAAAAATTGCCAATACGGCGCGTTTCATCACTTCTTACCGATTACTTCGATGAGTTCGACATCGAAAATAAGAGTCTGGTTCGGGCCGATAATGCCACCCGCACCCTGCGGACCGTAGGCGAGGGCCGAGGGGATGAACAGACGCCACTTAGACCCTGCGGGCATAAGCTGCAGTGCTTCTACCCAACCGGGGATCACCTGTGTGACGCCGAAAGTGGCGGGTTCTCCACGGTCTACACTCGAATCGAACACAGTGCCGTCGATGAGCTTGCCGGTGTAGTGTACCATTACCTGGTCGCCTGCGGCAGGCTTGGGGCCGTTTCCTTCGGTAAGTATTTCATACTGAAGGCCTGAGGGGGTAGTCTTCACTTCAGCGCGCTGGCCGTTTTTCTCGAGGAATTCCTTGCCGGATTTCTCGTTCATCTCTGCCATAGCAGCGGCTTCGGCCTGCTGCTTCTCCTGAAGCTTGGAGAAGAACTCGTTGATAACCTGTTTAGCTTCGTCGATAGTCATCTTGGGCTGATTGCCGTAGAACACAGAAGCCACACCGTCGGCAAAGTCTTCGACGTTGATTTCGTTTATTCCCGAGGCACGGAAATTGTGCCCCATGCTGAGGCCGAGCGCGTAGCTCAGGCGGTCAAATTCTTTTGTTTCCATAGTCAGTTATGTATTTTAGTGGCAAAGATAGGTATTTTTACCCATCTTCCCAACGGATTAACAAATTAAAGCACGTCAAGGTTTTTGCCGAGCGGATGAGTCCAGCCGGGCGAGAGTTCGAGCAGGGGTCGGACGACGAAAGGGCGCAGATGCATGCGCGCATGCGGGAGCGTGAGGCGGGGCGAACTTAAAACGATTCCGTCCACGTCGATGATGTCGATGTCGACCGTGCGGTCGCGGTACGATCCGTCGAGATTCCGGTGAGGTGTGGCTCCTGCGTCAGCCTCAGCCCGGAGTACCGCGTCGAGAAGTTGGTGGAGCGAGTCGGCATCCCAAGGCTCGCACTTCTCAAATGTGAATTCCACGCCCTGGTTGAGATAAGGGTTATCCGACTCATATCCCCACGCCGGACTCTCGACAATGGAAGAAAGCCGCATCCCCGCAGTTCTGAATGGTGCCTGGCAACGCAAAGCGGCGACCGCGCGGGCAAGTGCTGCCCTGCGGTCGCCGATATTAGTGCCTATGTTGAGGTGAACCGTGGTGGTCATGTGCGATCGGTGTCCACCGCAACGAGTGATTGTCAGTCGATAGTACGTGAAACTTCTTTTTCCTCGAAGCCTTCGATTAGGTCGCCGACCTGAACGTCGTTGTATCCCGCAATGGATATACCGCAGTCAAATCCGGCAAGAACTTCCTTGGCATCGTCCTTGAAGCGCTTGAGGCTGCCCAGATCGCCGGTATAGCGTACGATACCGTCGCGGATGAGACGCACTTTCGAGCCTCTCTTGATCTTTCCTTCGCGGACGATTGCACCTGCGATAGTGCCCACCTTGGATACCTTGAAGGTCTCGAGAACTTCGGCGGTACCGGTGATTTCTTCCTTGATTTCGGGTGCGAGGAGACCGGCCATAGCGTCCTTCACTTCCTCGATGGCCTGGTAGATGACCGAGTAGAGACGGATCTGCACACCGTCGCGCTCGGCTGCGCGGCGAGCCGCTACGCTGGGGCGAACCTGGAAGCCGATGATAATGGCGTCCGAAGCCGCTGCGAGCGTAACGTCGCTCTCGGAGATTTCGCCCACAGCCTTGTGGAGGACGTTGATCTGAATCTCTTCGGTCGAAAGCTTGATGAGCGAGTCGGAGAGGGCTTCGATAGAACCGTCCACGTCGCCTTTGACGATGATGTTGAGCTCCTGGAAGTTACCGATGGCACGGCGGCGGCCGATGTCTTCGAGGGTAAGCATCTTGGTGGTACGGAGACCCTGCTCGCGTGCGAGCTGCTCGCGCTTGGCAGCGATGTCGCGTGCTTCCTGCTCTGTCTCGAGCACGTTGAAGGTATCACCTGC
>CAYYQS010000176.1:0-3713 GCA_964472555.1 uncultured Bacteroides sp. | reverse complement strand
ACTCAACTGATTAGGCGTCGGCACCACATGCGCCGCCTTCTCAATAATCCTCTCCAGCGAATTCCCGCTATCAATCCTGACCGTATTCGCAACCTCCCCTCTCTGCCCGAACCCAGCCAGCGCAAACCCGCACAAACAACCGGCAATAATCCCCCGCCTCATCACTCAAACTCCTTCAGTCAATCTAAAGCCTTATATTTCAATTATTCCTGAATGGCATCCTCTTCTTTTTCCAACTGAAAAACCCCAGAAATCCAATAGATTCCTCACGGCTCTTGTGAATAGCTTGGGAGCTTTGATCCCGAGAACCAGTCGACCTTCCTTATTCAGAAGGAAACCGATTTCCACTTCGTAGACCTTGTTGACTGAGGAGCCATAGAGTACAACTGTTCTTACGATCGTGTAATCCGGATAATAAGGTTTCAGATAGAGCTCGTCGAAGGAATCATAGTTCTTCAGTTCGCTAATGCCGGTTCGGCGATTCTGATACTTCTTTCCCTCTATCGTTATCACTTCCTTATCGCTGATATCCAGGAGCACAAGATCGGGAATAAAGATAATCTGGCTCTTGTCTCCCGCTTTATAGGCGTCCCGGTCCTGATATTTGGCGAGGGGAATCAAAGTGCCGTCGGAAGCCCTGAAATAGCTTTTCTCGCACCCGGCATGATTCTCGAATATGGAAAAGCTCTCGGTGAAATTCTCAACCACTATGTGAATGAAAATTGTGCCGAGTTTTTCGCCTGATCTGTCATAGTGCCAATAAAGCTGTGGCAGAGAGGCATTAGGCACTGCAAGACCTTGCAATTCAATGCCGAGCTGATTTGCTATCTGCACAAATTTATTGCTCACCCCCACATGACTCTGGTTTAGACCATGGCGCGTTATGATGATGCCGCCGGTCCAGCCCAATTTCCTGAGGCAAGCGGCAATGATGCTCAGCGCTCCTATATTCGGATCGTGGCCGAGTCCTCCATTCTTATATAACCGGCCGGAAATCTCTATCTCTGAATCATTTTTCTTAGTGATGACAATAGGCACGTTGGAGGCAGCCTTAGGGCGCCGCATACTATTTTTCGCAGCTATAATCTCATCGACCGACTTGAATGGCACGAATACCTTTGGATCCAGATGCTTACCCAAAATGGTCACCCCCAGCGTAAGGAGCAGACGGGTACCGAATATGTAGGTTTCCGTCGGTTCCTCCTTCTGGGTCACCTGCAAGGCATAGAGCATCACCATTTTGGTCCGGGGGTAGAAATATTGGAGAAACACGAACTTAGAGCAGCGCTGATACACTCCTGTGTTACGGCTTTCCTTATCGTCCGTTTTAGTTTCCTCTATAGCATAAAGAGGCTCAGCACCTTCCTCTGGCATTTCGTCCTGATAGAAAACGAGAAAATCGGTGAAGCTCGAAGCGCCAGATACGGTTTTGAGGAATACCCGGTTGACCAGACCGCACTGAAACCCGGTCACTTCATAGGTAAATGTGAAGCATCTGTTCTTGTTCAGGAGGGGAATGATTATAAGTTCCTGACCGAAAAACCCGCAGTGATGGTCTTTCGCAAAATATTGGAGTATCATCTGAAGCACCTCTTTCTTAGGGCGCTCCTCCGTCAAGATCCAGAGATTATGCTTATCCATGATCATTTGCTGAGGATAAATAATTGTTCCTTTACATATCTTTTATCGCTTGAAGCGCCTTTGCTATTGCTTTTGAACCGGTGATACTCAATCTCTTCAAGCGCTAAAGACCCGTAGCTTTTCAGAACCGAACTTATGGCCTCAGTAGGCATAATACCCTCCGAATTGTAGCTCAACACCAAATGCTTATATCGCGCGCCGGCAGCCACGTATTCCAGATCCCTAAGGGCTGTCTTAGCATTACAGAAAGTGGATTTCTCTTTGCTGTAAGGCCGCATGCCAGTTACTCCTTTGATCGGAGGGTTATCATAACGGGCTATCGTCTCAATAAGATGATAGTTCGGGAGATACTGCCTCTCGTTGTAGGGGGGATCAAGGTAGAGAATATCAGTATCGATGCTTTCTACCAGACTGAGACTGTCTACATTACTCACCCTATTGATCTTCCCGTTATCATGAATCTTAATCGGACGCAATGCAAAACGCTTCACGGCGCGCGGATCCCATTTTTTATGGAAAGCGGCATAAACGCCGGCCACGTTGGCATAGAAGGAAACCGACTCGATAAGGCAGGCAAGCAGAATGAAATACTCTGACTCAGAAAGCAGTTCCTCTGCCCTCCATTTTTCAATCTTCACCCTCACGGCATCGATACGCAAGCCGTTTTCGTCGCTGAAATACATGCGCGGCTGAGGCAGATCAGCCGTACCTTGCGGCGTATAGTTCTTTGAAATGAATCCGGAATAATCCTCAATCCGGTTGAGATAGCCTACCACTCTCTCCAGCGGGCTTGCCAAAAGCTCCCCTTCGGGAATTTCAAGGGATTTAAGAAGATCTTTGAATTCCGGCTCGGAATTATTCTCGATATAAGCCTTTTGCAGACAATAGGAAAGATAGAGCAGATCATTTGACTCAATCTGATACCCTTTATCCTTGAAAAAACGGGCTACATTGGTGGTTCCGGAGAAAAAATCGAAAAACCGTTCTCCATTGATGCCCAACTGGGAGAGGCGTGAATAGATGGTGTCGAGCAGATTTTCTTTATTGCCGATGAATCTCATTCCGCAGGGTAATTAGTAATCAACACCTCATCGGAGGAGGTCAGCGAGCGGTCGATGGTGTGATAGCTCGAATTAGCGTAATTCTTTGAAAGATGAGCTATGCAGTAGCCATTATCTTCCGCCCATTCTTTCAGGAGGACATTCTCTTTGCCCTTATGCCTCAACACGTTTGAGAGAGCGAACCTCACTCCTTTGGAATTGAGATTATCAAGCAGCGAAAGCAACGTCTCCTCTTCCTTTACTCCCCAGCCGGTGAATCCTCTTTTCCCGTCATTGTAGGTACCGGTAGTGATGAGGTACGGGGGGTCACAGTAAACGAGGTCGGCTGCCCCGAGCCCCTCCAGATCTACACTTTCAAAATCATAACTCCTGAACTCACACGAGATCTCGTGCAGACGGGCTACAAAAGCTGTCAGGTTCCTCTCCATCGAGGGATTGAAGGAGCTGCGCTCCTTGCCAAAAGGATTGTTGAACTGATGGGCGGAATTATACCTGATCTGATGGTTGAAGGAGTAAGCCACCAACACGAAAAGATCAAGCGGCACGCGCGAGGTGTTGTAGAGCTTCCTTAGTTTCAGATAGCCCTCGGCGTTGGCCAGTGATAACCCGAATTCCGCGATCCGGCCTCTCACATGGCTCAAAATCTCCGATACAGTTTTCTCCTTAAACGCGCGGTAAAGATCGATCAGATAGGTCAGATTATCATTGAATACCACATGCCGGGCCCTGACGTTGGCTCCTACATTGCAGCCCCCACAGAATAGATCTACAAATACGCCGATCTCCGAAGGAAAACGCTTTAGGAGCTGAGGCAAAAGCTTATACTTCCCGCCGATATAATTCAGGGGCGAACGCACCGGCTCAAGGCTTCCGACCTCGCCGAATTCCTCAAACAGTAAAGCCGGATGAGCGCTTATAATCATATCGAGCAAAATCTTTCGGCGCCTGCTGCCGCCTCACAAAGGTAATCAAATCTTTTAATCTGCGGCTGGAATCGGGGGGCGATCGGGA
>CAYYQS010000175.1:0-3715 GCA_964472555.1 uncultured Bacteroides sp. | reverse complement strand
ACGCTTTCAGCAATGACTGCAACACTCAGATCTGCTCGGTAGTGGAAATTCCCGACGGCTGGGAAGGCCTCGATGCCGGACCCAAGACGCGCGAGCTCTTCGCCAAGACTATCGAGCCTTCGAAGACCATTCTGTGGAACGGTCCTGCAGGCGTATTCGAATTCGACAACTTCGCAGCCGGTAGCCGCGCAATCGCCGACGCTATCGTGATCGCAACCAAGAACGGCGCTTTCTCGCTCGTAGGCGGTGGCGACTCTGTGGCCTGCATCAATAAGTTCGGTCTGGCCGACGAGGTATCGTATGTATCTACCGGCGGTGGTGCTCTTCTTGAGGCTATCGAGGGCAAGGTGCTCCCCGGCGTAGCAGCAGTGAAGGCTTAATGCCCGACTGAAATAGAAAACATCGGTGCCGCCGGGAACTACTCCCGACGGCACGTTGTTTTAAACGCAGATACCTATATAATAAAGATGAACGATAAGGACAAGATTTTTTTCGACTGGGTCGACAGCCATGCGTGTGATGATCCGTCGGCGTTGAGGCTCAAGTTCGGCGGTAAGGCCGGGCCGATAGATTATGCTGCGGCGATAACGCAGATCGAGTGCCGGAAGAAGTTTGGCAAGAAGTTGAGCAAGACTCTGACGGCTTTTCCGCAGTTCTATTTTCCGTCGGTACTTGCGGGAGAGCAATCGACGTCGGATGCTCTTGCTCTTTTTCATGCATCTTATGTTGCTGAGGGTCTTCCTATGGCAGATCTGACTGCGGGATTGGGTATTGATGCTCTGCATGCTTCGGCGCGGGCGTCGGAGGTGACGGCTGTGGAGCGCGATGCCGATAAGACTGAGGCTCTCCGGCGCAATGCCGAGGGGCTTGATGTGCACAATCTTGAGGTTGTGACAGGCGACTGTGTAGAGCTCGTCGAGAAATGGATAGCCGAGGGTCGGCATTTCGCCACGGTGTTTATAGATCCGGCCCGACGTGCGGGCGACGGGTCGAGGGTGTTTGCTCTTGCTGACTGCGAGCCTGATGTGACGGCTCTGATGCCTAAGTTAGGGCGTCTGTGCGATCTGCTGATAATCAAGGCGTCGCCGATGCTGGATATAGCCCATACAATAGATACGCTTGAACCGACGCCGATGTCGGTGATGGCAGTAGGTACTCCTACTGAGTGCAAGGAGCTGCTGATAATGGTGGATTTCAAGGCTGCGCAGCCTGTGACTCTTGTCGAGGCTGTGACTGTGAATGGAACCGAGGCAAGGACTTTTGCTTTTACCCGCGAGCAGGAGAAGGATGCGCCAGATGTGCCTGCAATGGAGAAGATCGCCGAGGGGGACTACGTCTATGAGCCGTCGCCGTCGCTGATGAAAAGCGGCGCTTTCAAGGTGTTGGCCGAGCGATTTGGGTTGAAGCGCTTCGACAGGAATACTCGGGTGCTTGCGAAGGAAACGGCTGTTGATGATTTTCCGGGGCAGCGGTACAGGATAGTGAAGGTGCTTCCGTATGCATCGCGTGTGCTGAAGCGATTTGCACGGGAGTATCCGAGCGTGAATGTCGCGGTGCGGAATTTCGGGATGAGCGCTGATGCTCTGCGTGCGAAGCTTGGAGTTCGCGACGGCGGTACGCTGCGGCTCTATGGTATTACGGATGCCCGCGGTGAGAAGGTGCTTCTGTTGACAGAACCAGCATGAATTTGATGTTATGAAGAATATAAAGATTTTTGCGGCACTTCTGACGGCCGCTGTTGCTCCGGCGTATGGAGAGATGAGCCTGGGCGAGATAGCAGGACGCCTTGAGGCGCTTGATAATTATGCGGACAGCTGCCGCTATGAGGTGCTGTTGCCGTCGTTTTCGGATCCTGTGGTGTATACCGTGGCTCTGAAGTCGGCTTCGGCGGAGGGAGATACTCTGGCGCCGTGCCGGTATGTGATAGAATGGGATCTGACGACCCCGACGGGGCATTCGGAGGGCTTTTCGGCATATTTCGACGGTGCTCATTTCCGCTTCCGCGACTCACGGATGCAGGAGTACCATACTGCGGAGGGTATAGAGCCTTTCGCTCCGGGAGGTAATGCTTCGCGAGGTGTGCAGCAGCAGGTGCAGTTTGCCGATCTTCTGCCTCAGTTTATCGCCGCTCGCTTCCGTGAAATGGAGAGCGACTCTACCTATATATATAAGGTGTGGGACGACAAGGTGGTGAACGGGCGGCACTCGACGGTTGTTGAGGGTCTTCGGCGGGCCAACGGTTACGACGGGAATGAGTTTACTTATATTCTGGATGCTCAGACACTGATGCCGGTGAGGCTTGAGTTTGAGAATAATCCCGGTCAGATTTCGGAGCAGAGCATTACGGTGATGTATGGCGGCGGCGTACCAGCGGGAGACGTGGTGATAGATATGGAGAGCCTTTCGGACGCGTATCCGGATGCTTTCGGAAAGTACCGCAGCAGTCAGTATTCTCTCGAGACTCTTCCGGGGCTGCCCTTGCCTGAGATAACGGCGGGGACTCTCTCGGGCGAGCGGTATACTCATGCCCGCGGCGAGGGTTTCGGCAGTCCGGTAGTGGTGGTATTTCTTGACACGACGGTGGGCTCGACGCCAGATGTGGTGGCTTCGGTGCGTGATGCGCTTCTTCAGCTTCCGCGTCAGGTGGATGTGATATGGTCTTTTCTTGATCATCGCGCGGATGATATTACCCCTCTCGTGGGTCGGCTGCTGCCCGGAGAGACTGCGCTTGTGCATGCTACAGGTGCAGCGCGCAACTGCGGTGTGGGAGCTCTGACTCCGGTGATAGTTTTTGTGCGTGAGGACGGCACGGTGAGTGATTTTATACGCGGCTTCAACCAAGAGCTGGGTTCGCTTGTTATAGATAAAGCAAGTGTAATAATGTAACTCACAAAAAATAATATGGAAACTATCTACTTTAATGGCACTCCCTGCCACACCTACGGCAATATTCCCGCAGTCGGAACCAAGGCTCCTTGTTTTAATCTCGTAAGTAAAGATCTGACTGATATCCGCTGCCAGGACTATGAGGGTAAGCGTGTGGTGCTTAATATTTTCCCGAGTCTTGACACACCGGTGTGCGCAATGTCGGTGCGTAGGTTCAACAAAGAGGCCGCGGGTCTTGACAATACTGTGGTGATAAATGTGTCGATGGACCTTCCTTTTGCCATGGCGCGCTTCTGTGCCACCGAGGGGATTGAGAATGCTATTGTGGCATCCGCTTTCCGCTCCCCGACATTCGCCCAGCAGTACGGGCTGCAAATGGTGGACGGCCCTCTTGCCGGACTTCTGGCTCGCGCAGTGATCGTGCTTGACGAAGAGCACAAAGTGATTTTCTCCGACCTTGTAGAGGAAATCACCCATGAGCCCGACTATGAAGGCGCTATCTCGGTGCTGAAGCGCTGATAGATTTAATAAAGGTTAAAAATACCGAAAGAATTAAGGGAAATTACTATCTTTGCAGCCGGAATTGTGTGAAGCAGTTCCGGCTCAATATTTATTCACACCATAAAACTCTCAAGAATGCACTTAAATTCTGAAGAAAAAGTAGAGATCTTCGAGAAGTACGGTAAGAGTAAGACTGACACTGGCTCTCCTGAAGCACAGATTGCATTATTCTCGGTCCGTATCGCTCACTTGACTCAGCACCTGAAGTCAAACCACAAAGATCATACAACTGAACGCGCACTTAAAATGCTGGTAGGTAAGCGTCGTC
>CAYYQS010000174.1:0-3732 GCA_964472555.1 uncultured Bacteroides sp. | reverse complement strand
GTGGCGAGAGTGTCGGCACCACCGAGAGCACGGTCGGTGAGGACGATACCGGCATCAGCTCCGCGGTAGATAGCTTCGCGGATGATTTCAGCAGCACGAGGGAGACCCATGGTAAGGAGGGTAACCTTGCTGCCGGGATGAGCGTCTTTCAGGCGGAGAGCCTGCTCAAGCGCGTTGAGGTCTTCGGGATTGAAGATGGCGGGAAGGGCGGCGCGGTTGATCGTGCCGTCTTCCTTCATTGCATCTTTGCCTACGTTGCGGGTGTCGGGAACCTGCTTTGCAAGCACTATGATGTTCAAACTCATAGGATACGTTTTATTTAGTTGTTAAATTTTTTACGAATCAAACGCACAAAATTAATGATTTTTGGGCGAATGACAAAGAGTTAGCTCACGACAACGGCCTCAATAGTGTTAAAATTTCTTATTGAGGCCGTTTTGAGTCAAATTTTTTATCAATGCTTGCGTGTCTGACGCTCAATCCATTGTCTTGCGTTGACGAATGCTTTCAGCCATATCGCCACCTCGTCGTTGCTTCGTGAGGCGGGGTAGTGAGCCCATTGCCATGGGAATATCGCTCGCTCGAGATGTGGCATGATTGCCAGATGTCGACCGTCGGCCGAGGCAAGTGCGGCAACGTCGCCTTCACTGCCGTTGGGGTTGCCGGGATACTCCGAGTAGGCGTATCTGGCAGCCACCTTAAGGCCGGTTTTGCGAAGACCTTCGGTGAAGTGGAATCGGCCTTCGCCGTGTGCCACCCAGATACCGGCGCGCATGCCCGAGAGATTGCCGAACATCACGCTTTCGTTTGCAGGTATCTTGAGGCTGAGGAAGGTAGACTCGAATTTTCCTGAAAGGTTGTGGCACATCTTCACGAGAGCCCCGCCGGTCTTGCCGGTACCGGCTCCGAGAAGGTCGAGCTCAATCATGAGCTGACAGCCGTTGCAAACACCGAGACTGAGGGTGTCGGTACGACTGTAGAAGCGACGGAGAGTTTCGCGGGCGGTTTCGTTCCACTTGAATCCTGAGGCCCAGCCTTTGGCTGATCCGAGTACGTCGCTATTGGAGAATCCTCCGCAGAACACTATCATGTTCACGTCTTCGAGCGTCTCACGTCCACTCATCAGGTCGGTCATGTGCACGTCTTTCACGTCGAAGCCTGCGAGATAAAGGGAGTATGCCATTTCGCGGTCGCCGTTAACACCCTTCTCGCGGATGATAGCTGCGCGTGGAGCGTTTTTACGACGGCGGTAAGAAACTCCGAGTGATACCATTGTGCCGTCGAAATCCTTGGGAATACGGTAACGCAGTGGCTGACGGTCGAAGTTCTCGAAGCGGCTCTCGGCGCAGGGAAGTGCTGTCTGGAGTGCGTCGAAGCGGAATGAAGGTTCGAACCAGCGGCGGCGAGCTGCGGGTATCGACACGAGTACGGTTCTGTTGTCGTTGTGGCTTATTGTGAGGACATTCTCCTTGGCGGGCGAAGCAATGGGGAAGAAGAGTGCCCCGGCTTTTTTCAGAAGAGCCTCGACAGCTTTGCTGTGACGGTCAGGAATCTGAAGAACTACGGCAGGATTCTCGGCAAAGAGAATCTTGACGAGATCGTCTTCGCCATACATTCCGAATCCATCGGTATAAAAGTTTAAGCCACCGGTCGTGTTGGAGAAACACATCTCGAGAAGAGTTGTCACCAGGCCACCTGCACTTACGTCGTGGATTGCGTCGGCATATCCCTTGCGGCTGATTTCGCCGATGCAATTGAAGATTTTGGCAAAGGCTTTGCTGTCTTTCACATCGGGAGTCTGGCCTCCAACCTTACCGAGAGCCTGAGCGAGAACGGAGCCTCCGAGAGCGAGAGGACAACCGCTCATATCGACATAGTAGAGCGAAGAATTGAGATTATTTTTAAGGACGGGTGAAGGCTGCTTGCCAACAGCGCCGGTCTCTGCAGACGCGGAGATTATAACTGTTCCGGGGGCTGTCACCTTTTTGCCGTCGGGATATTTCTGGGTCATCGAGAGGCTGTCCTTTCCTGTAGGAATATTGCACCCGAGCTCACAAACGAAGTCGGAACAAGCCTCAACAGCGCGGTAAAGTGCTGCATCTTCTCCGGGATTCTTGCACGGCCACATCCAGTTTGCACTGAGCGAAACGCCTCCTATACCCTTGAGGCAACCTGCACCTGCAAGGTTGGTGAGAGCTTCCGCTACGGCGAGTCGCGAAGGAGCCTCGACATTGGTCATGGCAACCTGCGGAGCGTGACCTATCGACGTGGCTATACCTGATTTGCCACGGTAGTCGAGAGCTACCATACCGAAGTCGCTCAGCGGGAGTTGGAGCTCGCCCTGACATTGCTGACGTGCTACACGACCCGTGACGCTTCGGTCTACCTTATTGGTGAGCCAGTCTTTACAAGCCACAGCATCCATGGCGAGTACTGAGTCGATATATTCTGCTATCTTTTCCTGATCGTAGAGAGCTTCCCCGAAGAGAGGTGCCTGCGTTGTATCGTTGATGACGGTCTTGGGAGGGTTGCCGAGCATGTCTTCTACAGCAAGGTCGATAGCAGCGGTACCTTCTTTGCGGGCAAAGCGCAGGCGGCGGTCGTCGGTAGTCTCGCCGACAACATACATAGGTGCACGTTCACGCTGTGCTATACGTTCTATCAAGGGAATGTCTTCGGCGTTTACTACGAATCCCATGCGTTCCTGACTCTCGTTGCCGATAATTTCCTTGTCAGACAAAGTTGGATCGCCCACGGGGAGTGCGTTGATATCGATGCGGCCTCCGGTGCTCTCGATGAGTTCTGAGAGAGCATTGAGGTGGCCGCCAGCACCATGATCATGGATTGAGACAATAGGATTTTCGAGGCTTTCGGCAAGGCTTCTGATAAGATTGGCTACGCGTTTTTGCATTTCGGGATTGGCACGCTGAACGGCGTTGAGCTCGATCGCTCCGGCATAGCGGCCGGTGTCTACTGAGGATACAGCACCACCGCCCATACCGATACGGTAGTTGTCGCCACCGGCGAGGACTACTTTCTGTCCTGCTTCGGGTTCACCCTTGATGGCTTGATCGGCATTGGCGTAGCCTACACCTCCTGCGAGCATTATCACCTTGTCGAAACCGAAAGTGCGCTTTTCTTCAGCATGCTCGAATGTGAGAAGAGAACCGCAGATAAGCGGCTGACCGAATTTGTTGCCGAAGTCGGAGGCTCCGTTTGAAGCCTTGATGAGGATGTCGGCGGGAGTCTGATAGAGCCATTTGCGAGGCTCGATAGAGGCTTCCCAAGCGCGCTCGGCGTCTTTCATTCGAGGATACGATGTCATATACACAGCAGTACCTGCAAGGGGAAGGGAGGCACGTCCGCCGCCAAGACGGTCGCGGATCTCACCGCCGCTGCCCGTGGCTGCACCGTTGAACGGTTCAACTGTGGTTGGGAAGTTGTGCGTCTCGGCTTTAAGCGAGAGCACAGTCTTGATTTTTCGTTCGTTGAAGAAAGAGGGCTCGTCGCCGCGGTCGGGAGCGAACTGGAAGGCTTCGGGTCCTATTACGAAAGCTACGTTATCCTTGTAAGCCGATACAAGACCTTTGCTGTTGACTTTACTGGTGCGCTTGATGAGCTGGAAGAGGCTCGAGGGTTTCTCCTGACCGTCGATTATGAACGTGCCGTTGAAGATTTTGTGGCGGCAGTGCTCGGAGTTGACCTGCGAGAAGCCGAATACCTCGCTGTCGG
>CAYYQS010000173.1:0-3734 GCA_964472555.1 uncultured Bacteroides sp. | reverse complement strand
AAGGAAGATGAATTTGTGGAGGTTACGCCTCATCATATCCGCCTTCGCAAGATTATTCTTGACGAAACAGAGCGCAAGCGCGCCAACCGCTCGTAAATAATCCCCTCTGATGCGTGAATTCTCGCTCAATATAAGAGGCCGATTGGTGGTCTACGACCGCCCCGCGGTAATGGGCATAATAAATGTTACGCCCGACTCTTTCTATGCCGGTTCACGCGCTGGTGGTGTGGAGGAAATTAAGCGGAAGGCTGCCCGGATGCTCGAAGAAGGTGTTGATATCATCGACATCGGAGCTTATTCAACCCGTCCGGGAGCCGCTGAGGTAAGCGTCGGGGAAGAATGCCGTAGGTTGAAGCTGGGAGTTGAGAGTGTCCGACGTGCAGTAGGCTCTCTTCTTCCCATTTCCGTAGATACCTTCCGGGCGGAAGTTGCCCGGAAAGCCGTGGCAGAGTGGGGCGCAGATATAGTCAACGACATTTCCGGCGGATTGTTAGACCCTGAAATGTTCGATACTGTTTCTGAGCTTCGCTGCCCCTATGTGCTAATGCATACCCGCGGCACACCCGCAACCATGAGCACACTCACCGACTATCCCCGAGGTGTGACTGCCGGAGTGATAGACGAGTTGAGCCGTAGGCTCAGTGCGCTCGAGGAACTCGGGGTTGCCGATGTGATAGTAGATCCGGGTTTCGGTTTTGCCAAGACCCTTGAGCAGAATTTTGAGTTGCTTGCTCAACTCGAAGCTCTGCGGATCCTTTCTCGCCCGATACTCGTAGGAGTCTCGCGCAAATCTATGATAACCCGCACTTTGGGTATCTCTGCCGAAGAGGCCGGAACCCCAACGGCTGTACTCGGAGCTTACTCTTTGGATCGTGGTGCATCGATTCTTCGTGTTCACGACGTTGCCGCGGCCGTGCAATCCGTCCGACTGTGGACAAAACTCAATTATCCACCCAAACCATAGCCACCGCATGTTTGATTTCAGCATCAAAGACGCCATAGACATACTGCTTTTCGCAGTCTTGCTCTACTATATATACCGCCTCATGAAAGAGTCGGGCACGATAAACATTTTCTATGGCGTTCTCGCTTTCATTGTGGTGTGGGTCCTTGCGTCGGAGATTTTCGACATGCGGCTCATCGGCACAATTCTGGATAAATTCATGGCTATTGGGCTGATAATCCTTGTCATACTTTTTCAGGAGCCGATCAAGCGCTTCCTTGTCGAGCTTGGATCGCAGCGACGGTGGAAGATATTCAGCAAGCTCTTTCATCATCATAGCGAGGCTATGGATCAGGAAGCTCTCGCTTGGGTCATGCCTATCGTCTACGCATGCATGAGCATGAGCAAGAGCAAGACAGGCGCCTTGATAGTGATAGAGCAGTCCATTCCTCTCGACTCCTACGCAGCCTCCGGCGATATAATCGACGCAAACGTAAATACCCGTCTTATCGAAAACATTTTCTTCAAGAACTCTCCCCTCCATGACGGTGCCATGATCGTGGCTCACAATCGTATAGAAGCCGCAGGATGCATCCTTCCCGTCAGTCACGATAGCGACGTACCCCGCACTCTCGGTCTCCGTCACCGTTCAGCCCTCGGCATAGCTCAAGCCACCGATGCCGTAGCAGTTGTTGTCTCCGAAGAAACCGGCAACATCTCCATTGCCCACCGTGGCAAACTATCCACTCGCGTCAGCTCTACCGAGCTTGAACACAAGCTCAACGCCATCGCAATCACCTCGGCGAGGTAAATATGTATCATCATGAACAGGTCGTTTAGTCGCTAGAAAATAGTTTCAATTCGTTTTCGGAATTCCTTGTACGCCCATATAGTTGGTCACCATTTTTTTACTTCAACCTATAAGGGACTACAAGAGTTATATTAGACGCTTCAAATAGATTTTTGTTGAATCTCTGCACTGAGATAGCCTTTATCTTGGAGCAACATATTGAACTGTCTGCGACTGATTAATTCATTCAATTACTCCGCCATGCCTTCTCTTCAAATTTTTTCGTAAATTTGCAGAAATAAATACCTTCATAAATGACAACAGATTTAACCACCTCGGAGATTGCGAGACAAAATATATTAAATAATCACTATGCTCTACATGAGGCCGAAAAAGCAATTGGTCTAAGGGGGGTTGTATTTGAAAATCAATTAAGATTCACAAAGCAACAAGTTGCTCAATTCTTAGGGGTCAGCACAAGGTCAATCTCTAATTGCATCAAAACCAACGAAGATGAATTAAGGAAGAATGGTTACGAGGATATTTCTGGTAAAAGACTAAAACTCTTCAAGTTAACTACCGAACATGCCTTTGGTAAGGAAGTTAACTTCCCTACCAAAACTACTCGGCTAACCATAATGGATTTTAGGACATTCCTCAATATATCCATGTTGCTAACCAAGAGCGAAAAAGCCAAGCAAGTGCGAAGTTTAATTCTTGATATCGTAATTGATACGATCAACAAGAGAACAGGAGGAAGCACTAAATATATTAATCAGCGAGATGAAGATTTTGTGCGAAATTTTCTAACCAGTAGAGAATATCACCAGGAATTCGTCGAGGCTCTTACCAACTTTGTAGACTTGGGAAAAATAAAATATATCACATATACCGATAAAGTTTATCGAAGTATTTTTAAGGAAAATGCTGATGAATATCGCAAAATTCTTAACCTTGAAAGAGAAGAGAATGAGCGCAACACTATGTATAGTGAGGTTTTAGATTTGATTTCAAGTTTTGAAGTAGGATTCGCAGATGCCTTAAGCAAAGCATATAATAAACTTGGACGAAAATTGACACCGTCTGAAACTGATATAGTATACAGTGATTTTTCAAATCAAAGGCATTGGGAACCACTTATAGAAAAAGCTCGGACGAAGATGGCAAGTAGGGACTTATGCTTTCGGGATGCGCTACATACAAGCCTAACAGAATACGTTGATTCGGTGACTCCTGCTGATTTTGATAGATTTATAGGTGATAAAAGTATGCCCTTAGAATCAAGACTTCGTGAGATTCTTCTCCGTTTGAAAGACCGAGAATCATGAATATTCGTTATATTTCAGAAGAAGATGCACGTCATATACATGACACCACCATAACCTTAAGTGGCGGTGGAGAATATGGAGAAATCAACATTGGTTATCTGTTAAGTGCTCTAGACCATATTCAAAATGACGATTACTATCCGTCTTTTGAGACAAAACTTGTACATTTAATATGGTCGGTTAACAAAAATCATGCTTTTTCAGATGGTAATAAACGGTTATCAATAACTTTAGGATTACAGTTTCTTAATCTTAATGGATATTTATATTGCGTCCCGAGATTTCTTAATGAAATGGAAAATATTAGTTACCATTTGGCCAAAGGTCACGATATTATATCTAAAGAGCTCCTCACCGAGTTGATACATTCGATTTTAGAAGGAGAGAATGATTTTAATGAAGATTTAAAATTTCGATATATGATGGCATGTGTCGAATTGGATAGTAGAACTAATGAAGAAAGTGAGCCATAGAGGCAACCCCTATTATTTCTACACATGAATAAAATACACCTTTGACAAGCTACTCAATTAGGCTTGTCAATCCTTTTTTGTTGATTTCCCCACTCTCGGGATTTCCACACATCATCGGCTCATTTCACCCCTTACCTTTGCACTCAAAAAAGGTAAGAGAAATGAAACCCCGCCAACGCCGAAGACTCCCCAACATCACC
>CAYYQS010000172.1:0-3744 GCA_964472555.1 uncultured Bacteroides sp. | reverse complement strand
CGGGGGTAGTGTCGAAGCATAAGCTTGTGCCCCGAATCTGCCACCTCCTCAAGGAACGCGGAATAGACTTCGATATAGTCTTCACGAAGGCTCCCGGCCACGGACATGAACTGGCCCGGGAGGCTTCGTCGAAGGGCTATGGAGCTGTCATCGCATGCGGCGGCGACGGGACTGTGAACGAAATCGCGTCGGGTCTGGCAAACTCCGACGTGGTACTTGGCATCATTCCCACCGGCTCGGGCAACGGACTCGCCCGCCATGTAGGGATTCCGATCGACATAGCCCGCTCTATCAAGATTATCGCCGAGGGTAATACTGTTAACGCTGATTACGGGACGGCAAACGGCCAACCCTTTTTCTGCACTTTCGGTGTAGGATTCGATGCGGCTGTGAGCGAGCGTTGCGCCCGAGAGAAGCGCAGAGGAATATTGATGTATCTCCGCAACGCGATAAATGAATACGTAAAGTTCACTCCGGAAGAGTATATTATAGAAGTCAACGATAAAATCATAACCGAGAGGGCCTTCCTCGTAGTGTGCTGCAATGCGTCGCAATACGGCAACAACGCCTTCATAGCCCCCAATGCATCTATTACCGACGGAGAGCTCGACGTGACCATAGTACACGCAGGCAATCTCATCGCACAAGCCATTGCAGGGCTCGATATGGTGTCGGGACTGATACGTAAGAATGCTTTTGTGGATGTCTTCCGGGCCAATTCAATCACGATACACCGTAAAACGGCAGGATCGGGTCATATCGACGGCGATGCCGTGAAAATGCCCGAAGAGATAAAGGTGTTGTGCCGACCGGGCGGTCTTAAATTGCTCGTACCGACCAAGTCGACAAGTTTCCGCCCAATAATTACACCGATGACTCTTTTCTTCAGGGATCTCGGGCTGGCATTGCGCCATCTTCTCCCCGGAGAACGACAATAAAGAGCTGGCAACGGGAGATACAATAAAGTAGCGCATTGCGACGTTATCTACCTAATGAAACATCTATCGGTACTTGTAGCATTATTGTTTGCCTCCCTCGCCGGATGCTTTACCGCCGATGCAAGGCCTTTCAACGACAAGATCCAGAATAAGCCCTACGCCGACCTCAGGCCGTGGCATCTTGGATTCTCGATCGGTGCCTATACCTCCGACCTCCGCTTTACCCACAATGGGTTCGTGACAGAGGACGGCCAAGAGTGGCGCATCGATCAGCCGGGTTATCAGCCGGGATTCTGCGTGAACGGTCTTTTCAATCTGCGGCTCAACACCTATTTCTCCTTACGTGTGAGCCCCGGTATGTACTTCGGCAGCCGCGATGTGACCATGCGCGAGCTAACTACGGGGGCAAAAGAACGCCAGAATGTCAAGTCGACATTTGTTGTTGTGCCGGTGGATATCAAGTTTTCCGCTCAGCGCTATCGCAATGCCCGCCCCTATATTCTCGGGGGAGTAATGCCTGCATTCGACGTAACGAAAAAACGAAGCGATATCATTCAGCTCAAATCGGCCGACGCTTATCTCTCGGTAGGGTTCGGTTGCGATTTCTATCTGCCTTACTTTAAGCTGAATCCGGAGATCAAGTTCTGCTTCGGCCTTTCTGACGTGCTTCAGCACGACCGTCCTGACCTCGTGGAAGATCCGGCTAAATTCAAGTTCACACAGTCGCTTTCGAAGGTTACTTCGAAGATGATAGTGCTGACGTTTAATTTCGAGTAGAGGTATGAGCATGCGCAGACTAATAATCTTCTTAACGATAGCCATTCTTAGCGTAGCGTCGTCGCAAGCACAGACCGACGCTCAGCTGAGTCAATACTACGAGGTGCCTTCTTACTATAATCCTTCGGCTATCGGAAATACTGATTTCATCCGCATACGCGCAGGCGCACGCTTACAGTGGGTAGGAATCGAGGGCGCACCCCAGACGTTCGCGGGGGTGGCCGATATGCCCGTCCTCCTCGGTGGCAAGCGTCTCGGTGTTGGTGTCAAATTATCACAGGAAAGCATAGGTCTGTACAAGACTCTCGATTTAGGCGCCCAGATAGCCTACAAACTTAAGAAGTGGGGCGGCATGTGGAGCATCGGTCTTCAGATAGGGATGTACGACCAGTCATTTAAAGGAAGCGAAGTGTATATCCCCGACGATGACGACTACCATGAGAGCAACGACGACGCAATTCCGAGCAGCGACGTGCACGGCACGGCACTTGATCTCGGGGCAGGTATATGGTATGAGCACCGGCTTTTCTACGCAGGCCTTTCGTGCACTCATCTGACCTCGCCTACAGTGACGATGAACGTTCCGTCGTCGGCCGGAGGATCGGAGACCTCGGGCGACAGAAAATATGAATTTCAAGCCCGACGGACGTTATATTTTACCGCAGGATGCAATATTCCGATAAAAAACACGTTATTTGAATTAGTACCGTCTATTCTCGTTAAAAGTGATTTCAACTTTACAAGCGGCGAAGTGACAGCGCGGGCCCGCTACCGCAAGATGTTTTCATTCGGTATCGGCTACCGCTACGACGACGCCCTGATAGCGACACTATCGGCTGAACTGAAGAATTTCTTTATAGGCTACAGCTACGACTACTCGCTGTCGAAGATACACACGGCCTCCTCGGGAAGCCACGAAGTATTTCTCGGGTATAGTCTGAAACTCGATCTCTCAGAGAAGAACCGGAACCGCCATAAGAGTGTGCGCATAATGTAAGCCGCTCCCCACATAATTAACAACAGCAACTACAAGAGACATAACTCAATATGAAAAAAGCCAATCAGATATTATTTTCGTGCATCACAGCCGCCGCACTGGCATCGTGTGCCGCAGGAGGACAAGGGTCGTCGGGCGGTGAAGTGACCGGTGTGGGAGGTTCGAGCTGGGCCGAGCCGACTCCTTACGGCATGGTGCTTGTAGACAGAGGCTCGATGAAGGTAGGCGTAGGTCAACCCGACTCGGTGTGGAATCTCCAGGCTAATGCCCGCGGTATATCTGTTGACGGATTCTGGATGGATGAAACGGAGATTACCAACGGCAAGTACAAGCAGTTTGTACTCTGGGTACGCGACTCCATTATCAGAGAGCGCCTCGCTGACCCCGCTTACGGTGGCAACGAGGACTTCAAGATTGAGGAAGACCGTGAGGGCAACCCTGTGACTCCGCATCTTAACTGGAACAAGGCCATACCCTGGCGTAATCCTAACGAGGATGAGCTCCGGGCTATCGAGAGTGTCTACAAGACCAATCCTATAACGGGTGTACGCGAACTCGATGCCGATCAGCTCAACTACCGCTATGAGGTGTATAATCACACCGAAGCCGCACGCCGCCGCAACCGTCTCGACCCTAAGAGACGTGAATACAACACCGACAAGCCCACCCCCACCGCATTACCTACAATATCTAAGGATACGGCGTATATCAACGATGAGGGTGAGATAATCCGCCAGACTATCTCACGTCCTCTTACCGGCGACTACGACTTCCTCAATACCTATATCGTAAATGTTTACCCCGACACTACCGCTTGGGTAAACGACTTTGAGAATGCCTACAATGAGCCCTATGTGCGCATGTATTTCTCTCACGGAGGATACTCCGACTATCCTGTGGTCGGCGTTAGCTGGGAACAGGCGAATGCCTTCGCCAACTGGCGCACCGACTTCCTGAAGCGTTCGCTTGGCAAGGAAGGGCAGCCACCACTATCTTATCACCCGTCACGGCAAACATCGTGTCCTTGCAGTC
>CAYYQS010000171.1:0-3839 GCA_964472555.1 uncultured Bacteroides sp. | reverse complement strand
GCAGTAAATTTGTTGCTTGTTCTGCTGAAATTTCTTTCGGGAATAATTGGGCGCAGTTCAGCCATGATAGCAGATGCCGTCCATTCACTGAGCGATTTTCTCTCCGATGCTATCGTGCTCATCTTCTTGAAGATCGCGGGGAAGCCGCGTGATGAGAATCACAGCTATGGTCATGGGAAATTCGAGACTCTCGCCACGGTCATCATCGGAATTTTCTTAGCTGTAGCAGGTATAGTGTTAATGATAAATGGAGCCAAATCTATAGCGAGCAGTATTAACGGCAATCCTCTCCCACGGCCAGAAATTATTGCTCTAATAGTTGCTGTTGTTTCTATTATATCTAAGGAAATCCTTTATCAATATACAGTCAGGATCGGAAAGAAAGTATCGTCGCAAGCTGTTATCGCCAACGCGTGGCACCACCGCAGTGACGCAATTTCATCTGTTGCAACGCTTTTAGGTATTGCCGGGGCAATGTTCTTAGGTGAGAAATGGCGCATATTAGATCCTATCGCGGCTATTGCTGTAAGCGCCCTGATACTCAAAAGCGCCTTCGACATTATCAAGCCTGCGATCAACGAACTTCTCGAGGAATCCCTGCCACGAGATGTGGAAAATGAGATTCTGAAGACAGTCCTTTCTATCGAGGGAATTCTGAATGTCCACAATCTCCGCACTCGCCGGATCGGTAATGGAATCGCCGTCGATCTGCATGCTAAAATGGACGGAAGTCAGACTCTTTCCGACGCTCACGCTAAAGCTACTGCTGCCGAAAAAGCCATTAAAGCTAAATTCGGAGAGAACTCGATCATTAATATCCACATGGAGCCGGTGGCCGATCCTTCGCGGGGCGTTTCCGGCTGTATTTCACAGACTACTAAAAAATGAAGAAGCTACGCCACGGTGTACGCAACTTCTTCAACTATATGGATTTGATACTTATCAGGCTGTGAGTTCTGCAGGGAGAATGGGCATAGCGCCTTTCTTGGTGCAAACGAAAGCCGAAGTCTGAACAGCCTTGGCGTGAGCTGCTTCAACACTGTCGCCCTTAAGTATGCTCGAAATGAAAGCAGCGGTGAAGGAGTCTCCTGCTCCAACTGTATCGGCAACCTCTACCTTAGGAGTAGGCATGAAGGAAACACGGCCGGGAGTGAACACGTAGCTGCCGTTTATACCGCAAGTGAGAATGAGCATCTTGAGGTTATACTTTCCGAGGAGAATCCAGCATTTGTCCTGAAGGTCGATACCGGGATAGCCGAACATCCGGCTTACTGTTACGAGCTCTTCATCGTTGATTTTGAGGATATTGCAGCGCTCCATAGAGTTGCAGAGGATATCCTTGTTGTAGAATCCCTGACGGAGATTGACGTCGAACACTATCAGTGAGTCATCCTCTAAAGGCATCGCGTCGAGGAACTTATTGATTGTGGTGCGCGACACTATATTGCGCTGGGCGAGAGAACCGAAACATACGGCCTTTGTACGCTTCGCGAGTTCTTCGAGTTCTGGAGTGAAAGGGATGTTATCCCATGCCACATTCTCTTTGATGTCGTACTGAGGAATACCAGCCTGATCTATTTCGACCTGTACTGTACCCGTAGGATAGGGAACCTCAGCGATAAGCTGATTCAAGCCTTTCGATGTAAAGTTTTCGACGATTTCATTTCCGAGGTTGTCGGGACCTACGGCGCTTACCACACAGCTGGGAAGACCGAACTGTGATACATGATAAGCGAAGTTGGCGGGAGCTCCACCTATTTTTTTGCCTTCGGGAAGAACGTCCCAAAGGGCTTCTCCCATTCCGACTACGATATCTTTCATGATTCAGAATTATTTTATGGTTTTAATTTTCAATGTATAATAGAGGAGATAGAGGACTCCGATCATCATTACGCCTACAGCACCAACCTGACCCATAGAGTCGGCTGCGAAGCCCATGGCCAGAGGGAAGATAGTACCTCCGAAGAGTCCCATAATCAGCAGACCGGATACTTCATTTTTCTCTGAGGGAGAACTGAGAAGCGCCTGCGAGAAAATTACCGAGAAGATATTGGAGTTACCGAAACCTATAAGGGCGAGCGCAACATAGATCGATGTCAATGTATCACACATGAAGAGCATACCCATTGCGAGTACCATCATCACAACGCTGATGCCAAAGAAAAGTTTGGGCGACATATACCGGAGAAGGAATGCACCGATAAAACAGCCAGCAGTACGGAAAATGAAGTATACGCTTGTGGCGAATACGGCGTCTTCGAGAGGGAGAGCAAGACGTTCGATGATAATTTTAGGCGCTGTTGTGTTAGTACCTACGTCGATTCCTACATGGCACATGATGCCGATAAAGCAGAGAAGGATGAAGGGGCGGCCAAGCAGACGGATACATTCGCCGATGCCGGAAGCCTTGTCGGGCTTTTCCTCAACTATAGGAGTAGCGCCAAGAGCCGCAATCGAAAGGAGGCACACTACCGCGTAGATAACAAACAGAGCTCTCCAACCAAGGCCGAAAGTAGGAATCACTGCAGTTGCACCCCAAGCGGCAAGAATGGGAGCAAGGAAAGAGGCGATAGCCTTCACGAACTGACCGAACGTAAGAGTGGAAGCAAGTTTGTCGCCTGAGATGAGATTGGATACGAGGGGGTTCAGCGAGGTCTGCATCACGGCATTGCCTATGCCGAGGAAAGAGAAAGAAAGAAGCATTATGGTGTATGTATCACCGAATACGGGGATTACTAAAGAAATAGCCGTGATGACAAGACTGATAAGGACAGTGTTCTTTCTACCGATCTTATTCATCAGCATGCCAGTGGGCACTGAGAATATAAGGAACCAGAAGAATACAAGCGAGGGGAAGAGATTGGCCTGTGCATCGGTAAGACCGAGGTCTTGCTGCACATAGTTGGATGCCGTGCCCACGAGATCTACAAATCCCATGGCAAAGAAGCAGAGCATCACCGGAATGATCTGAATCAGAAATGACTTCCGGTCTGAAGCTATTGACTGTGACATGATATTATACTGTATTTAAGATTTTATTTGATTGAATATACCTTGAGGGAGTTCATACGGGCCTTACCTTCGGCAGCAGAAATGGCGAGGGAAGAATACGGCTCGTTGGGGAAGACGAGGTTTGTCATCGAGAACTTGCCGTCATTACCGAATAGTTCGAAGCTTGAACGGTCCACAAATATCTGAAGGCTGAGCTTACCGTCTTTTTCAAATGTAGGAGATACGGTGACTGCGGGGAAACTTTCGCTGAAATCGACAACTCCACTCCGGGTGCGATCGAATGCGAGGGTATTATTCTTACAATTGTAAGTGATAATCACCTTGTCATTGAGTTTGTTGGTAAAGGTCATTACGATTGAGTCTGCCGTAAGTGCATCAAAATCTGCCAGGACTTCACACACACCGTCGTTTTCAGCAGGAAGATTGAACTTGCGTTCAGCCGAACAGAGACTAACTTTTGAGGCTTTCGCTGCGAGAGGTCCTCGAAGAGCCTCTAACTCGGGAGAGGGCACAGAGGAAGCGTAGATTTCGCCGTCATTGCCACGGAACAGACCGATTTCTCTCGGAAGAGTATTGGCACTTCTGAACTGCATGGTAGGCACCTCGGCAGCATACTGCCAGTTGCTCATCCAGCCGATAGCTGTTCGACGGTTATCAGGAGCATTGTGCCAGCTCACCAGGGCATAATTGTCTTTACCGAAATCGAGCCATTTTGTGGGCACTTTCCCTTCTGCATCAGTATCGACCTTGAAAGTCTTTCCGTCCCAGTCGCCTACAAAATACTGTATTGCCGAGCCTCCAAACGGGCCACCGGGGTTGATATTGCA
>CAYYQS010000170.1:0-3841 GCA_964472555.1 uncultured Bacteroides sp. | reverse complement strand
CTGAACGGAGGTGCTGGCTCCAAGACATTTCGCTGACGTGGATGAGACCTTCAACGCCGGGAGCGATTTCGAGGAATGCGCCGTAGTCGGCCATAACGACAACTTTGCCTTTAACTTTATCGCCCACTTTGAGGTCGGCATCGAGAGCGTCCCAGGGATGGGGGTGGAGCTGCTTGAGACCGAGAGCGATGCGCTTCTTCTCGTTGTCGAAGTCCAGGATAACGACGTTGAGCTTCTGGTCGAGAGCAACAACTTCGCTGGGGTGGTTGACACGGCCCCAGGAAAGGTCGGTGATGTGGATGAGGCCGTCGACACCGCCGAGGTCGATGAATACGCCGTAGGAGGTGATGTTCTTGACGGTACCTTCGAGTACCTGACCCTTTTCGAGCTTGGAGATGATCTCGCGCTTCTGCTGCTCGAGCTCAGCTTCGATGAGTGCTTTGTGAGAAACGACCACGTTGCGGAATTCTTCGTTGATCTTAACAACCTTGAATTCCATGGTCTTACCTACGAATACGTCGTAGTCGCGGATGGGCTTAACGTCGATCTGCGAGCCGGGGAGGAAGGCCTCGATGCCGAATACGTCGACGATCATACCGCCCTTAGTGCGGCATTTGATATAGCCCTTGATGATTTCGTCGTTCTCGAGAGCGGCGTTGATGCGTTCCCAGGAGCGGCTTGCGCGGGCTTTCTTGTGAGAGAGGATGAGCTGACCCTTGCGGTCTTCCTGATTTTCGATGAAGACCTCTACTTTGTCGCCGACTTTGATTTCGGGATTGTAGCGGAATTCGCTCATGGGGATGATACCGTCGGACTTGTAGTCGATGTTAACCACAGCTTCGCGCTTGTTGAGAGCGATAATGGTACCTTCGATTACTTCTTTGTCTTTAACCGAGTTGAGTGATTCTTCGTAGGCAGCGGTAAGCTCCTGGCGTGACTTCTCACCTACTGTTTCGCCGTTTTCGTAAGCGGCCCAGTCGAAGTCTTCAATCGGCGAATTTTTTAATTCGTTCATTTAAAATAGTTAATAGAATAAGTTAATTAAAAAGATATGCCCGGCGGCACGAGCCGCACAAAGCGGCGCAAAGGTACGACAAAATTCGTGAATATGCAATAGATGAGCTGATTTAACGGGAGAAAATATGCAACACTAATAATGAAGCATAGAATGGCGAGGACGCATAAGCTTATCGATCCAAGAAAAAAGGACAGCACGTCTAAGTTTATTTGTATGTTTTACAACATAAAAGGGTGAAAAAGAGGGGTGATGAGTTGTGTTATGAAAACTTTTTGCTACTTTTGCGATACCGAACAAGCAAACAATTCTGAATATGGCAAAAGTCTATGGAGCTGTCACAATCGACAGCAAACGGTGCAAGGGCTGCGACCTGTGTGTAGTGGCATGTCCTTGCGATGTGCTTGCGCTTCAGCCCAAGGAAGTAAATGATCGCGGGTATCACTATGCGTACACGGTCAATCCGGACGCATGTATAGGATGCGCCGCCTGCGCCACTGTGTGCCCCGACGCATGCATAGAAGTGTATCGCGTACGTGAATAGGTAGGCGCCCTCTCACTCAAACTAAGAACGATAACAAGAGATTATGGAAGAAGAAATAAGACTGATGAAAGGCAACGAGGCTATAGCCCATGCCGCTATCCGCTACGGTGCCGACGGGTACTTCGGGTATCCTATCACTCCGCAGTCGGAGGTGCTCGAGACTCTTGCAGAACAGCGCCCCTGGGAAACAACGGGTATGGTAGTGCTGCAGGCTGAGAGTGAAGTTGCCGCTATAAATATGGTGTACGGCGGAGCCGCCACGGGTAAAGCTGTGATGACCTCGTCGTCGTCGCCGGGCGTAAGCCTCAAGCAGGAAGGTATAAGCTATCTTGCTGCCTCGGAGCTCCCGGCACTGATAGTGAATGTTATGCGCGGCGGCCCCGGCTTAGGCACGATACAGCCTTCACAAGCCGACTATTTCCAGGCAACCAAGGGTGGCGGCCACGGCGACTATCATCTGATAGTGCTCTCGCCCTCGTCGGTGCAGGAGATGACCGACTTTGTGGCGCTCGGCTTTGATCTTGCATTCAAATACCGCACTCCTTCGATGATCTTAGCCGACGGTATCGTTGGCCAGATGATGGAGAAGGTGGTGCTTCCCCCGCAGCGTCCGCGCCGCACCGAGGCCGAGATACGCGAACAATGCCCCTGGGCAGCAACCGGCCGCGGTGGCAGAAGCCACAGCAATGTGGTGACTTCGCTGGAGCTCGACTCCGCAAAAATGGAGGAGAACAATCTCCGCTTCCAGCGTACGTATAAGGAAATCGAAGAGAAGGAAGTGCGCTATCAGGAATATTTCACCGACGATGCTGAGTATCTGATAGTGGCTTTCGGTTCGGTGGCACGAATCTGCCTGAAGGCTATCGAGGAAGCCCGGGCTGCCGGACACAAGATAGGCTTAATCCGCCCGATCACTCTCTGGCCATTCCCGAAGGCAGCGATCCGCCGTCTCGCCGAGCAGGTGAAGGGTATTCTCACCGTAGAGCTAAATGCAGGTCAGATGATAGAGGACGTGCGTCTTGCAGCCGGTGAGGCAGCTCCGGTAGAGCACTTCGGCCGCATGGGCGGTATCGTTCCTAACCCCGGCGAGGTGCTGGATGCGCTTCGCGAAAAATTCAGTGTAGAACTTTAATCCCACGCCAAAGCAATGAAACCCGAAGACATCATAAAGCCTGAAAATAAGGTATATGCCCGTCCGCGTCTGCTCAACGACGTGAACACCCACTATTGCCCCGGCTGCAGCCATGGCGTGGTACATAAGTTAGTGGCCGATCTTCTTGAGGAAATGGGCCTGCAGGATAAGTCGATAGGTATAGCTCCTGTGGGGTGTGCCGTATTCGCCTACAATTATATCGATATCGACTGGATAGAGGCCGCCCACGGCCGCGCTCCCGCGCTGGCTACCGCAGCTTCGCGCCTCAATCCGGAGAATCTTGTATTCACCTATCAGGGCGACGGCGACCTCTCGGCAATAGGTACTGCAGAAACTATCCATGCCGCCAACCGCGGAGAGAATATCACCATAATCTTCATCAACAACGGTATCTACGGTATGACGGGTGGCCAAATGGCTCCCACTACCCTCCTCGGCATGAAAACTGCCACGACGCCTTACGGCCGTGACGCCGACCTCAACGGCTATCCCCTTGCTATCACCGATCTGCTCGCACGCCTCGACGGCACGTGCTATGTGACACGCCAGGCGGTGCACACTCCGGCGGCAGTTCGCAAGACCCGGGCTGCCATAAAGAAGGCGTTCACCAACTCGATAGAGAAGCGCGGAACGTCGATAGTGGAAGTTGTGTCGACCTGCAACTCGGGGTGGAAGCTTACTCCGGCTCAGGCCAACAAGTGGATGGAGGAGCATATGTTTGCCAAATATCCTCTGGGAGATCTCAAGAATGTAGAACACAAAGCGTAGACCAGCATGAAAGAAGAAATATTAATAGCCGGATTCGGAGGACAGGGAGTCCTCTCGATGGGAAAAATCCTGGCCTACGCCGGGCTGATGGACAATCTTGAAGTGACGTGGATGCCGTCGTACGGCCCTGAACAGCGCGGAGGTACGGCCAATGTTACTGTGATTCTGTCGGACTCTCCTATCAGTTCGCCGGTGCTCGACACGTATGATACTGCCGTAGTGCTCAACCAGCAGAGTCTCGATAAGTTTGAAAGTAAGGTGAAACCTGGCGGAACTCTTATCTACGATCCCTCGGGCATACATCACCTGCCTACACGCACTGACATCAAGGTTGTGCCCGTAGACGCCACCGAGGCGGCTA
>CAYYQS010000169.1:0-3899 GCA_964472555.1 uncultured Bacteroides sp. | reverse complement strand
TCAGAACAAAAGCGCAAATTACGCCTTGTAATATGTCTGCCCTCCCTATAAAAGTATCAATAGATCCCTCTACGCGGGCTGGCGAATGCAAAATTACAAGAAAATAATGAGTCTGCCAAGTCTTTATGTTTAGGAACATATTCCCTATAGATTCAATTCTAATCCAAATTAATTGGTAAATTTGCAGCTGAGATGGATGTGCTAAGAAAAGAACTTGATGCTTTCTACGAAAGTCAGCACCTCGAGGAGGAAAGCCTCGACTATTCCTCGCTGACAGGCTGGTGTAAACGGGTAGAGACGGCAGCCCGGCTCGAGGGCGACTGCCGTGTGATAACAGATGCGGCGGCCGACTATTGCTACATCCGGGTGGGAAAGGTAGCCAAGCTGTTAGGGCTGGGGGAGTCGGATGAATTTGTGTCCGAGGCCGATTCGAGCGATGAGGATGTGATCTACAACCGCATCTGTCCAGAAGACATTGTGGATAAACGCATTCTTGAATACGAGTTTTTCAAACACATAGACTCTCTTCCTCCCGAGCGTAAGCTCAATATTAAGGCAAGCTGCCACATACGCATTCGTACCAATAAAGGAGGGTATGTATTCATCGACAATTCCACGCGGCTGCTGCAGCTCTCTCCGCAGGGCAAAGTATGGCTGATACTTTGCTGCTACTCGCTGTCGCCCTGTCAAGAAAGGCTCGACGGGATTGATGCCCGCCTTGTGGATATGGACACCGGCGTGGTCACACCACTGCACATCTCAGACCGTCGCACTCATATACTCACCTACCGCGAAAAGGAGATATTGGGCCTTATCAAGGAGGGCAAGGCAAGCAAACAGATTGCCGGACAATTAGGCATCAGCTTGCACACCGTGAATCGGCATCGCCAGAATATACTCAGGAAGCTGAGTGTGGGAAATTCGGTTGAAGCCGTAACGGCAGCCACACTTATGAGGCTGCTCTGACATGTGTGTGGTTATAAATCAGTATTTCAGTTTTTACTGACGAGATGTAATTTTGTCGCAAAAAATAATCTGCGATGAAAAAACTCCTTCCGCTCGTCCTGTCAGTATTGCTCGGATCCGTAGCAGCATTACCTTCTGCCGACAGTCATTTTAACTGGGGCAATGCAACAGTCTACTTCGTTATAACGGACCGCTTCTGCAACGGCGACTCTACCAACGATGTGAACTATGGCCGCCGCGTAGACTATGGTTCCGAGCGTCTGAACGCGGCAACTTTCCACGGAGGCGACTTCTGCGGTATGCTTCAGAAAGCACGCGAGGGATATTTCCTCGACTTAGGAGTCGATGTGGTCTGGATGACTGATGTCTACGAGCAGATCCACGGCTGGATGTCGGGCAGCGGTTCGGTAAATGACTTTCCACATTACGGCTATCACGGCTACTACCCCCTCGACTATACACAGACCGACAAAAATTTCGGTACCATAGCCGAATTTCGCGAGTTAGTCGACACTCTCCACAACCAAGGAATCCGCGTGATGCTGGGTGCAAACCTGAATGATCCCGGCTACCCTACACTACTTGATGCCGTACAATATGGATTCGCCGACACCGGTCTGACCGAGGAAGAGGCTGCTGATCATATCTGCCAATGGAGCTTCGATAAGTTTTTTGAGAAGCGCTTGGACTGGGAAGGCTGGTATGACCGCGACTGGATCCGCATGCCCGATGAAGGGTGGGACGAGACCAACCCTCTGGAAGCCACCGTATACGGTATGCCCGACTTCAAGGACGAATCAGATCAGCCGGTCCGAATCCCCTCTTTCCTGAAATCCAAATGGCAGAGTGAAGGCAGCCGCAATGATGTGTGGGTAAACCCTTCGGCAGTCGACCTGCGTAAAGACCGGCAATGGAGCCCCATGCAATATCTTATTGCATGGATTGCTTCCTGGGTGGAGGAATTCGGCATCGACGGTTTCCGCTGCGACATAGTGGAAAACGTCAGACTTCACCGCTGGGAAGAACTCAACCGGGCTTGCAACGCCGCCCTGCAGTCGTGGCGACAGAAGCATCCCGAAATCAACGCTTCCAAATGGACCGACAAATTCTATATGACCGGAGACTATGACAGAGCAGGAATTGACAGGAAAGCAGACTATGCCGACGCCGGTTTCTCAAGTCTCGTCAATTTCTACTTCCCGAAGCATGGCGATCTCGATGCGATCGTCTACTGCTGGCAGGCTTATTCCGACAGCATTGGCGAGCACACTGACTGGATGCCGTTCAATTACCTCAACAATTCCTATAATCGCGATGCCGACATGGACAACATGATCGACTGTGCCACCACTCTGCTCTTAGCACCCGGAACAGCACAGATCTTTTATGGCGACGAAACAGGAAGAAAACTTAGCGAGGCCCGGCTCAATGTTGACAGCAATCAGGCGTTCCGCTCCGATATGGACTGGAATGATATAGATGAGTCATTACTCGACCATTACCGTCGTCTTGGACAGATTCGCCGCAGTCATCCGGCAATAGGACTTGGCCGACAGACCACTATCGACCAGCACACCTGTGTGCGCTCCTACAACGGCGATACGGTGCTTATCCGCCTTAAGCCGGTCGACAACAGTCCGATTGAGGTAGCAGGCATCTTCGCCGACGGTGATGTGGTGGAAGAATTATACTCGGGGCAGCAGGCTGTGATATCCGGCCAAAAGGCCGTCTTCCCCTATTATCTCAACAATATTGCCGTGGTAGCGCGCCCTATGCGCGGTCTGTGAGACATTCAGGCCGTTAGTTGGATCCAAGCTGTTTGCCTTTTAATTGAACTTTTATCGCTGAGTTCAGTTATAATTTCGTACATTTGTGCAAAAATTTTATTTTTTCACATTACTTCAGCCGTCGTGGCGGCGTTGCTTACGGTCAATACAATGGATACCAACAAGATAGGTGAAAAGCATAGCTCTCGGAGGCGTATCCTCCTGTGGGTGGGTGGTGCCTGTGCCCTTGCAGCTCTCATATGGTTGCTCATCAGTATTTTCAGGAAAGACGAGCGCAAGGAGGCTCTGCCGGTTGTGGCTGTACAGCCTGTAGAGCAGAAAGACGTGAATATCTATGGCGAATATGTAGGCCGCATATCACCGCAGCATTTTGTAGAGGTGCGAGCCCGTGTCGAGGGATATCTCGAAAAAATGTTTTTTCAGGAAGGTACCTACGTGCAGAAAGGGCAGACTCTTTTTCAGATAGACCCGCAGGTATACAAGGCTCGTGCCGAAAAAGCGCGCGCCCAACTCAATAAAGCCACCGCCCAGCTCAACAAGGCAGCGCGCGACCTCGCCCGAATCAGGCCGCTCTACGAGCAAAATGCCGCCTCGCAGCTCGACCTCGACAATGCCGAGGCAGCCTACGAGAGCGCAAAAGCCGAAGAATCGGTAGCTCGCGCCGACCTCATGCAGGCCGAACTCACTTTAAGCTATACACAAGTGACAAGTCCCATATCAGGCTATATCACCGAAAGCAAGGCCGATATAGGTGCACTTGTAGGCACTTCGGGGCAATCATTGCTCACCACTGTGGTGAAGAGCGATACCGTAATGGTCAATTTCTCGATGACCTCGCTCGACTATCTCAAGAGCAAAGGCCGCAACGTGAATCTCGGCCACGCCGAAGACTCCGAGCGTCAGGACGCCTACGTCACCGTCACCCTCTCCGACGGCACCGAATATCCCCACCGCGGGCTCGTCGACTTCGCCTCCCCGCAGGTCGATCCCACTACGGGAACATTCCAGGTACGCGCGGCCATGCCTAACCCTAACCGCACCCTACTCCCCGGCGAATTCACCCGCGTGAAAGTGCTCGTCGATGTCCGTGCCGATGCCGTAGACATTCCCGCAAAAGCTATCGAGACAGAGACGGGCGGAGCGTAC
>CAYYQS010000168.1:0-3977 GCA_964472555.1 uncultured Bacteroides sp. | reverse complement strand
ATGGTCTGAGCGATGTTGGTGTTTTCTACCTGAGCTATAATCCTAAGGAGCTCGGCCTTTCGCTTTCCGTCGACAATATCACCGAGGTAACGGCCGGTGAGTTTACCGTCGACGATTTCGAGTTCGTTAGCATAAACATAGTCAAAGCCGAATTTCTGCTTGAGATAGTTGCCGAAATATGTGAAACCACCGGAGAGTATGGCCGTCTTGTAGCCAGTGCGGCGGAGTACCTGCATCATGCGCTCGACTCCTTCGGTTACCGGGAGGTTTTCGGCTATCTCTTTCATGACTGATTCGTCGAGCCCCTTAAGTAGGGCGACACGACGCTTGAAGCTTTCGCAGAAGTCGATTTCGCCTCGCATAGCGCTTTCGGTGATAGCTCTTACTTCGGCACCTACGCCCGCGCGATCGGCCAGTTCGTCGATCACCTCGGTCTCGATAAGGGTAGAATCCATATCGAAGCAAATAAGTCGACGGCAGCGGCGGAATACATTGTCTTCCTGAAGCGATATATCGAAGCTTTCTTCCTGAGATATGCGCAGGAACTTGCTACGCATTTCATTCACATCAAGAGGATTTCCTCGCACGGAGAATTCTACGCAAGATTTAGAGCGGGGTTCTTCGTCGGCTCTCAGGGGCATACGGCCTGTGAGGCGCTGGATGCCGTCGATGTTCAATGACTGACGGGCAATTTCCTCGGTGACGAGTGCAATGTGGCGCGCGGTGAGCTGACGGCCGAGGATTGTGATGATCCAACGGTTTTTACCCTGACGCGAAACCCAGGCCTCGTAGTCCTGTATGCTCACGGGCGAGAATTTGATCTTCACGCTCAATTCATAGCACTTGAAGAGCAGATCTTTCATTATGTCGCCCGAGCGCTCCGGAGTGGTACGGAAAAGAATGCCGAGCGAGAGGGAATGGTGGATATCAGCCTGGCCGATATCGAGTATCTGGGCTTCGTGGCGAGCGAGAATTTCGGTCAGAGCCGATGTAACGCCGGGGCGGTCGCTTCCGGTGATATTTATGAGGATTAATTCTACGTCTTGCATAACGGATGAATTGTGCTTTTAATTTTCAAAATCGAGCTCTATGCTCACGGGGCAATGGTCGGAGCCTGTTATCTCTGGGTGAATATCGGCACTTTTGAGAATGGAAGTGAGCCTTTCGGAGACAAGAAAGTAATCGATACGCCAGCCCACGTTTTTCTCACGTGCTCTTCCGCGATAGCTCCACCATGAGTAAGCTCCGGTCTTACCGGGGTTGAGGTAGCGATAAGTGTCGACAAATCCTTCATCGAGAAGACGGGAGAAGCAGTCGCGCTCTTCGTCGGTGAATCCGGGGTTCCGGCGGTTGGACTTCGGATTTGCGAGGTCGATTTCCTGATGTGCCACATTCATGTCGCCGCAGATTACCACGGGCTTTTTTGCATCGAGTTCCTTAACAAACCGCGCGAACTCCGCCTCCCAGTCCATGCGGTAATCGAGGCGTACGAGTTCCGACTGGGAATTGGGAGTGTAGACTGTGACGAGATAAAACTGCGGAAATTCGAGAGCCACTACCCTGCCCTCTTTATCGTGGCGTTCGACCCCGATCGTATGGCGCACCGACAGCGGTTTATGGCGCGAGAAGATTGCAGTGCCAGAATAGCCTTTCTTTTCGGCATAACTGTAGTAGGCCTGATAACCTTCAAAGTCGAGAGAGAGCTGACCTTCCTGTAGTTTTATTTCCTGGAGGCAGAAAAAGTCGGCGTCGAAACTCTTGAAGATATCTTCAAAGCCTTTAGATACGACGGCACGGAGGCCGTTTACATTCCATGAGATGAATTTCATAGTTCATCGATTTCTTTAAGCCACAAAGCCGAAGAAGCATCGGAAGGCATGCGCCAGTCGCCTCGAGGCGAAAGACACACACTGCCAACTTTCGGGCCGTCGGGCAAACATGAGCGTTTGAATTGCTGGGCGAAGAAGCGGCGGAAGAACGTCCTCTCCCATTTCAGGATTATTTCATTGCTATACTTGTCAGCAAAGGCTTTTCTGGCGAGTAGATAAATGCGCTTGGGCGAGAAGCCGTAGCGGAGGGTGTAATAGAGGAAAAAGTCGTGGAGTTCATACGGACCTACGAGATCTTCCGTCTTCTGCTTTATAGTGCCGTCGGGCTCAGCGGGAATAAGTTCCGGACTGATAGGAGTGTCGATGATATCGAGGAGAACTTTTTCGGCTTCGGGCATAATTGAAGCGAAGTAGCGGGTGAGATGCTTTACGAGCGTCTTGGGGACACCGGAATTGACGCCGTACATTGACATGTGGTCGCCGTTGTATGTCGCCCAGCCGAGGGCGAGCTCGGAAAGGTCGCCAGTGCCGAGCACCATTCCACCGGTCTGGTTAGCAATGTCCATAAGCAGCTGAGTGCGCTCCCGGGCCTGACTGTTCTCGTAGGTTACGTCGTGGTCGGAAGGATCGTGTCCGATGTCGGCGAAGTGCTGATTCACAGCAGGCACAATGCTGATTGCCCTGAGCGAGGCTCCGAGTGTTTCTACAAGAGTTACGGCATTTGAGTGGGTGCGCACCGTGGTGCCGAATCCGGGCATTGTCACTGCGATTATTCCGCGGCGGTCGAGGCCGAGTTTATCGAAAGTGCGGGCGGCCACGAGTAGCGCGAGAGTTGAGTCGAGCCCCCCGGAAATGCCGATAGTAAGACTCCTGCAATGTGTGGCTGCGAGGCGCTGAGCGAGCCCGGCAACCTGAATGTTTATGATCTCCTCACAACGATCGCGTAGATGTTCGTCGGACGCGGGAACGAAAGGAAGCGGGTCGACCTCTCTCATCAGCTCCGCAGGAGCAGTAGCCTTGGGTACATCTACAGCGATAATTGTAGCTTTTGCTTCGTTGCGGGTGGCCGAGGCGGAGAAGGATGTGTTGTGCATGCGATCGCGCATGATAGCTTCAAGGTCGATGTCGGCTGTTGTGAGAAGATTGCCTGTGGTCCAGCGAGGGGAGGATGCGAGGATTAGTCCGTTTTCGGCTATGAAATGCTTAGCGTCGAAAACAAGGTCGGTAGATGATTCTCCAAACCCTGCCGAAGAATAGGCGTAGGCGGATATGCAGCGTGCCGACTGTTGGGCGACGAGAGAGCGGAGGTAGGAATACTTGCCAATGAGATCGTCGCTGGCGGAGAGATTAAGGATCAGGTCGGCACCGGCGAGAGCCATGCAGCAGCTTGGCGGAACGGGTGTCCAGAGATCCTCGCAGATTTCAGCACCGACACGCAGCCCTCCGAAATCGACGATAATTCCTGCACCGAAGGGGACTTCCTGCCCTAACAGACTTATCATGGAGGTCTCGGCCGGAGCGGGAGCAAACCAGCGCTTCTCGTAGAATTCGTTGTAATTGGGGATGTATGATTTCGGCACAGCCGCTAAAATGCGTCCATTGGAGAGAAGTATCGCGCAATTGTAGAGTGCGGAGTGCAATCTTACGGGCATGCCCACCGCCACGAGCAGTGAGGGCGCTTTCTGAGAAGCTTCAAGGATTTTGCGCAGGGCAGCGAGTGAGCCGTCGAGAAGTGTGGAGGAATGGAATAGATCGCCGCAGGTATAGGCTGTGATGCACATCTCAGGGAAGACCACCACATCAGCGTCGACGGCGGCCGACTCTTCTATGAGTTCGATAATTGCTTCGGCGTTGGCATCGGTATTGGCAACCGTCACTGCAGGAGAAGCGCAACACACTCGGGCAAAACCTTGAAACATAGTGCTGAAGTTTTAGAGATAATAAATTGAATATCTTGAAAAATGGTCGGGCACAAGCTTTCATCGTCAGATGATAACTTGCGCCCGGCCTTATATCTTTAGATAATCAGGAAACTCTGGAATTATTTGAGGATTTCCTTCACTGCGTCGTTTGGAACCATCTGTTCCTGGAAGGTGTAAGCGCCGGTTTTGGGCGACTTCACCATCTTGATAACTTTGCTATATGTAC
>CAYYQS010000167.1:0-4017 GCA_964472555.1 uncultured Bacteroides sp. | reverse complement strand
CCGATTTTTTGGCATATTCAGGTAATAGCTTTGATTATAAGACTCCTATTCTCTCTGCAATAGAAACTATACGTAATTTTCCCAATTCAATAACTCCTTCAAGCCATCTTCGGAGCTGAGAAGATAAGAGAATAAACATTTCCCTCTTTCTCAAATTTCATGCTGTTCCAGTCGCATGTACCTTCAGGCGCAATATCAGTCTTCGAGATAGGTCCAAGATATCAATGGCTTCTTTGGGTGCGATGTCAGGCTTACCTGAATATCTATCCCAATTGTCTCGCCCTGAAAAAAGACACTAAGTATAAAAAGAGTTGGTATTGCGCTTATGCTTTACCAACTCCTTTAATTTTTGCCGATAAGTATTAGAAGGCCTTAATACTCTTCTTCATTGAAGAAGAAGTCCTCTTTCGAGGGGTAGTCGGGCCAGATATCCTCAATGGATTCGTAGGTTTCGCCTTCGTCTTCTATTTCCTGAAGGTTTTCAATTACTTCGAGGGGCGCGCCACTGCGGGTGGCGTAGTCTATAAGTTCGTCTTTTGTTGCGGGCCAGGGAGCATCTTCGAGCTTCGAGGCCAGTTCGAGTGTCCAGTACATAGTGCTTCGTTTTTAGAGTGCGCAAAGTTAATTATTTTCTTGTAGGTAACAACGCTTTCGGGCATTTTTTTGCTCACTCCGCATATTTTTTAACTTAAAGAGGTTGAAAGTAAAGCGTTAGTGGAGCGTGAAATGGTGATAAATTAACATTCATTAGACCTTGAGCAGACTTTTTGGCCAATATTTTGGCATTTTGGACAAGTCCCTTCGCCGATTTTTTTTGTAATTTTGCATCGGATTTATGTTGTACAACATATTTTTGGATACTTGTACATTCTTTCCGCTCATCATGAATAATCAATGCAGATATATAATATGAAAACTAAAGCCTCATCATTCACAGCTATTTTAGGCGCCATGGCTATGTGCTCGACGATGATGTCGTGCAGCAAGCAGCAGCAGGCTCCGGCTCAGATGCCTGCCCCTGAGATCGCCGTTCTCACAGTAGAACCCTCTTCGACTTCTTTCGAGACCAAATTCCCCGCAACACTCAAGGGTAAGACCGATGTGGATATCCGGCCGCAGGTGTCGGGATTCATCACCAAAGTTCATGTGGACGAAGGTCAGCATGTTCGCAAGGGTCAGGTTCTTTTCACAATTGACCAGGTGCAGTTCCAGGCTGCTGTAGATCAGGCTCAGGCAAACCTCAACTCCGCAAACAGCGCGGTTTCGACCGCCGAACTCACCGAGCAGAACAAGCGCATGCTCCTCGACAAAAATATCATCAGTGAGACAGAATGGCAGATGGCCGCCAATCAGCTTGCACAGGCTAAAGCTGCGCGAGCTCAGGCCGAAGCTGCCCTTACGAACGCTCGTAAGAACCTCAGCTACACCACAGTGGTTGCTCCGAGCGACGGCGTAGTTGGCACAATCCCCAACCGCGAAGGATCGCTCGCTTCGCCCTCTTCGGTTCAGCCACTCACCACTCTGAGCGACAACTCGGGAGTGTATGCCTACTTCTCATTCAATGAAAACGACCTCCTTGACTTCACCGACGGTGGTGCAGCTTCTGTCGACGCTGCCCTCAAGGCGTTCCCCGAGGTAGAGCTCGAACTCTCCAACGGTACGCGCTACCCGCTAAAAGGCCGTGTAGCGACCGTATCCGGAGTTATCGATAATAATACCGGGGCTGCCTCTGCCCGCGCTCTCTTCCCCAATCCTCAGGGTATGCTCCGCAGCGGCAATACCGGAAAGATTATCTTCCCCCGCGATGCCGACAGCGCAATTGTCATTCCCCAGCGCGCTACATACGAAGTGCAGGATCTCCGCTATGTCTACACTCTTAACGACAGCAACGTGACGGTACCAACCCGTATCACCGTCGAGCCTTATAGCGACGGTCAGGTATTCGTAGTATCTTCAGGCCTCAACCCCGGCGACCGCGTCGTTGTAGAAGGTGTGGGCACTTCCGTTCGTCCCGGAATGAAGATCAACCCCAAAAACACAGCTGCTCAGTAAGCACGCCGGATATCATCATAATGTAGAACGTCATTATTTAATCAATGAAACTTGATACATTCATAAACCGCCCGGTGCTTTCGACGGTAATCTCGATCTTTATCGTCCTGCTGGGTCTCATCGGGCTTGCATCGCTGCCTATCACGCAATACCCCGACATTGCACCTCCAACGATTTCCGTTTCCACCACTTACACCGGTGCGAACGCTTCCGCCGTGTTGAACTCGGTGATAGCTCCTCTTGAGGAGTCGATCAACGGTGCCGAAGGTATGACCTATATGGAGTCGACTGCAACAAACAACGGCTCTGCAACTATCAACGTTTACTTCGAGCAGGGTTTTGACCCCAACATGGCTGCAGTCGACGTCCAGAACCGCGTCTCGGCCGCTGCCAACCTTCTTCCTTCGGAAGTAAACCAGGTTGGTGTCACCACTCGTAAACGTCAGACTTCCATGCTTCTCGGTGTGGCAATTGTCGACACCACCGCTACAGGAGAGTATTCCGCGGAGTTCCTCGACAACTACATGAAGATCAACGTTATCCCCGAGCTTCAGCGTGTGTCGGGCGTGGGTGACGTGATGGCCTTCGGTGCAGACTACTCGATGCGTATATGGCTGAAGCCCGAGGTCATGGCCCAGTACCACCTCATGCCAACCGATATCAGTGCGGCCCTTGCCGAGCAGAACGTCGAGGCTGCCCCCGGTTCGTTTGGCGAGCAGGGTAACCAGTCATTCCAGTACTCACTGCGCTATCGCGGTCGTCTGTCGACTCCCGAAGAATTCGGCGACATCGTTGTGCGCACCGGTGCCAACGGTGAAGTTCTCTATCTCAAGGACGTTGCCGAAATAGAGCTCGGACGTGTCACTTACGGTTTCTCAAACCTCCTCAACGGAAAGAAAGCTTGTGCTGCGATGGTGTTCCAGACCCCCGGGTCGAATGCTACAAAGATTATCAACGACTGTCTCAAGCTTGTGGACCGTCTTAAGGCTGATCTCCCCGAAGGATGTGCGTTCGAGATTCCAATGAACAACAACGACTTCCTTTATGCATCGATCAACAATGTGGTGCATACCCTCATCGAAGCCTTCATCCTCGTGTTCTTCGTGGTGTACGTATTCCTTCAGGACATACGCTCCACCATTATCCCGGCAATCGCTATCCCCGTGGCTCTTATCGGCACATTCTTCATGATGTCGCTCATCGGGTTCTCGGTGAACCTCATCACTCTTTCCGCACTTGTGCTGGCGATCGCCATTGTGGTCGACGATGCCATTGTGGTGGTCGAGGCCGTTCATGCCAAACTCGATCAGGGCTATACCTCGGCGCGCCGCGCCTCTATCGACGCCATGGATGAAATTGCCGGAGCGCTTATCTCGATCACACTGGTGATGATGCTTGTGTTCATCCCCGTGTCGTTCATGCCCGGTACCACCGGTGTATTTTACCGCCAGTTCGGCCTTACCATGGCCATAGCGATCGGATTCTCCGCTATCAACGCCCTCACGCTTTCGCCCGCCCTCTGCGCTGTATTCCTTAAGCCCCACAAGGCTGAAGGAGAAGCCGCCGACTCGCTGGGCAAGCGAATGGGCGACGCCTATAAGGCTGCCGGGCAGGCTGTAGCCAAGCGCTACAAGCGTGCATTCGGCCTGAACATACACCCTTTGATCACCTTCGTGCTCCTTATAGCCACGATCACATTCCTCGTCCTCGGCTGGTACAGCTTCCATAATGTTGCGCTCAGCTGTGTAGCATGGGCCGTGGCCATAGTCACTGTGCTCGGTCTCTTCGGCAAGCGCTTCCACCGTTCATTCGAGAAAAACTTCGGAAAGCTTCTTTCAGGCTATAAGAAAGTAACCCGCTGGTTCGTATCGCATAAGATAGTGTCTTTCGCTACAGTCGCTATTGCAATGTCCACACCTTTTTTACCCATCTTATAGTTCCTCCTATAGTCCTTTCATCTTATCT
>CAYYQS010000166.1:2622-4020 GCA_964472555.1 uncultured Bacteroides sp. | reverse complement strand
GCTACCTCGACCTCCAGAACATTACCCTCGGTGTGACACTGCCAGAGAACTGGACCCGCAAGCTATTCCTCAAGAAATGCCGCTTCTATGCTTCGGCTGACAACGTTTGGCTCTGGAGCAAGCGTCAGGGTCTCGATCCCCGCATGAGCATTTCCGGTGGTGGTAACAACACCTATTACTCGCCTATCCGCACAATTTCCGGCGGCGTAAACATCAGCTTCTAATTTAAACGACTCTTACAGCAATGAAAAAGATATATATTCATCTTCTTGCGGCTGCCGTGGCTCTGCCTGCGGCTACCCTCACCGGATGTATCGAAGAGACGTTCCCGACAACTGTAGTGACTCAGGAACAGGTTACGGCCTCGCCTGATGCAGCTGCCTCCTTCGCCATGGGTATGCCTGCGTTCATGAACAGCTATGCGGTTCTCGGCAGTTCCAGCCGCCACTACGACTTCGGTATCCCCTCGATGATGCACATTCGCGACGTGATGACAGGCGACATGCCTATCCTCGCTTCGCCTTCGGGCTACGACTGGTTCGACGCATGGGAACTTACCACCGCCCAGGCCGAAGACAATATCTATCCCCAGCTCATCTGGAATACTTACAACCAGCTTGTTCAGACAGCCAACCTCACCATCGCTGCTGTCGATCCTGCAACAGCCACTGATAAGAATCTCTTCTATCTCGGTGCAGGTCTGGCATACCGTGCAATGGCTTATCTCGACATGGCCCGCATGTTCGAATATCTTCCCTGCGACGCCACCGAGCCTTACAGCCCTCAGGGCAACTCCGTGCTCAACCTCACAGTGCCTATCGTTACTGAGCACATGAGCGAGGCTGAAGCCCGCAATAACCCCCGTGCCACACACGAGGAAATGATGGCCTTCCTTATCAATGACCTCACCAACGCCGAGGAATATATCAAAGCAGGAGAACCCACATCGAAAGTTCTTCCCAACCTTGCTTGTGTCTACGGTCTTAAGGCCCGCGCTTACCTCTGGGACGGCGACTATAAAAATGCCAAGGAATATGCCCGCAAGGCTATTGATGAAAGCAAGGCTCCTATTACTACTGAAGAACAGTGGCTTTCCAAGTCTACCGGTTTTAACAGCCTTACTATTCCTTCGTGGATGTGGGGCGGTCAGTACACAACCGAGGACGGCGCCGTAAAAACCGGCCTTCTCAACTGGGCCGCCTGGGCCAGCAACGAATCGCTCTGGGGCTATTCGTCGGCCGAGCCCAATGTGATGATCGACGCAAACCTCTATAAATCTATCCAGAACGATGACTTCCGCAAGAGAACATTCGTAGCTCCCGCAGGCTCACCTCTCTCGGGCCAGGAAAACTGGATCAACAAGGCTGCTTTTGCTGCCAACGGTGTTGCTGAGCTCGC
>CAYYQS010000166.1:0-2522 GCA_964472555.1 uncultured Bacteroides sp. | reverse complement strand
AGGAAAACTGGATCAACAAGGCTGCTTTTGCTGCCAACGGTGTTGCTGAGCTCGCTACATATTCTTCGCTCAAATTCAAGCCCAACAATGGTCAGATGGTCGACTACCTCGCCGGCGGTGCCATGGCTTATCCTTTGATGCGTGTGGAAGAAATGTACTTCATCGAAATGGAAGCTGCAGCTCATACCTCTCCCTCGGAAGGCCGCTCGCTTCTCAACGATTTCATGAAGAACCGAGCTGCGAGCTACAATTTCACCGGTTCTTCCGCCGACGCTGTTGTCGACGAAATTTTCCACCAGAAACGTATCGAGTTCCACGGCGAAGGTCAGATTTTCTTCGACTACAAACGCCTCAACAAGCCCGTTACCCGCTACTACGAGGGTACAAACTGGCGTGAAGACGTGCAGTTCAACACTACCACCCGTCCCGCTTGGATGAACCTCGTAATCGTTATGACAGAAGGCAACAACAACGAAGGCGTGCGTGATTACAACAACCCCAATCCTTCCGAACTTTATCCCAGCCTCGGTGCCCCCACCGAATAAGGTGCTATAGTTAAAAAGCTTAAACTGTAAGAAACAATGAAACTTAACAAAATATTTCTTCCGCTGGTTGCTGTAGCTACGATGTTCGGCTACGCATGTACCGACGAGGTAGATTACACTCCGGCCGAGCCGGCTCCTGTGACGGAATATTATTTCTCCACAGTGCAGAACTACCACAATGACCTCGTTGACGGCGATACGGCAGTGATTGTTACCATAGCCCGTGCTAATTCAGCTGAGGCTGCAACTGTCAATTTCAACATTGACATCACTCCCGAAGCTAATTTCAAATACCCCACAAGCGTCTATTTCCCCGCAGGTGTAGGTTCGACAACATTCAAAATCGAATTTGACCTCAACGATCTCGAAGTAAACGTTGAATACAAGGCTACTCTTGAGATTCCCGGTATTCAGGACACTCCCTATTCGCTCGGCAAGTTCGAACTCACCATGCTCTATCTGCCCTGGCGCGACTTCGAGAAAGACGACAGCATGGGTCTCTATTACGAAGGCGGTTTCGGCACTCTCTTCGGTGATCCTGTATCCAAATATCCCGTTAAGGTTCAGATGCACCCGACCAACGACAATATATTCCGTATTATCAATCCTTATGGCCCCGGTGTATGGCCTGACCTCGAATATTTCGGCGATTACGACGGCGAAGACCATTATATGGTAATTGACTGTTCCAATCCCAATCAGGTAATAGTTCCCGAGTTCTTCACCGGTGTTACTATGCAGAATTTTGGTCCTATCTCCATGGCTTCAAGCGGATATCTGTTAAAGTTAAATGGTAAAGATGAGACCTATATTCAAAATAACGGATACTACGGAACTTATAGTGCCGACAAGGGTATCATTAAGAATGGTGAAAATTCTTTCTGGAATGCATATCTCAATAACGGTGGTAAGATAGATTGGTACATTCCCAAAACCAACGTATTCAAACTGGTTCTTCCCGGTTTCGAAGATGAACCCGAATGGGAAGATTACGGCTACTGCAACTTCACCGACGGTCTCCTCGGTCCTTGGGTAGGCGAACTGGATAATACCTATCTTGTACTCGTTCAGCACAGCCTTGAGGATAAAGATGTTTATCGTATAGTAGATCCTTACGGACCCAACTCCGGTTATACCGATGAAGAGTCTGAAGCGCCGGAATATTTCACCTTCTCTATCGCCGATCCTGATTTCGTTACAATCGATGAAGTTTACGTAGGTCTGGTGCTTTCACAGAAAGAAGCTCTCTATGCTGTGACAAGTATGGCCGATGCCGCTATCAACTACATGAATCTGTCGCCTTCTCAAGCTAAGGCTGCCGGTTATGGTGCTACATATAAGAACAAGGTTCTTACCCTTGCAGCTGACAACTGCGTAGGCCTTATGCTGGATCTTCCTGATAAGAAGGGTCTTTACCTCGGTCAGGCTGATGAACGTTGCGACATGGTTCTCGACATGAACAATCCTATCCCTGTAGAGTCGGAAGAACCCGAAGCAAATACCGAATCGCGCCACATTAATGTAGAAAAAGTAAAAACTCTCCACATTCGTCGTCCCGTTGATATGAAACTCAAGTAATTGAGCCATCTATAACTTTAAAAGGCCGGTTTCCCCTCGAAACCGGCCTTTTTTAGCACCATTCGCAGCCCCCTCTTATAGGCGCTTGGTGCACCCGCGGTGAGCGGGTGCTGAGAAAATAGCGCAGGGTGGAGCGTAGCGAGACCCTGCGACGTCATCGCCCCAACCAAAAAACAAAACCCGCGGCGAGCGGGTTGCGAGAGAAGAGTAAGTGGCTGTTGCAGAACAAAAAAAATGTCGCACTTGTGTGTAAAGCGCTATCAATCAAGCATTGATACGCGGGCGCGCAGAACGCGCGCCCCTACCGCTGACTAATGTTTCCGAGTTCTGCAACACCCTCTCATTATCGCGAAGCGATTAAATAATCACACAGCGCCGGGTTCCGCGACGGCCGGAGGC
>CAYYQS010000165.1:0-4080 GCA_964472555.1 uncultured Bacteroides sp. | reverse complement strand
CCCCTCGGCACCGTTAAGAGCCGCATCTTCTTCGCACGCAAGAAACTCCAGGAGCGCTTCAGCGACTACCGCTAATCCGGTCGCCCGCCGCGCAGGGGTAACCGCCATATCGCCCCTCGCCGCCACGAAGCGCACCACCCTCCCCCGATTCAAGTATTAACAAAATAGAACGCACTCCGGCGCCCCGCAATCCGCAGGGCGCCGGAGTGCTCTATAGCTTTACGCCGGAGCAAAGAAGTTGCCGCCGGAGATATCGTAAAATCGGTCGAAGAAATCTTTGAGTCTGGCGATTACCGTCTTCTTCTTTTCGGCCCGTCGGACTCCGGCTCCTCCGAAGAGTCCCATCGGAGGAAGAATCTCGGCAATTGCCGTGCCGCTTTCTTTTAAGCCACCCTCGCGGAACGACTGGTGCATGAACTCGAGGGTTTTGTCACGCCTGAGATTCTCCGATGATATGATTTCTTCAATCTGCTGCTGCTGACTCCGACGCACAAATTCGTGCCATTGGTCATGCACATCATTGTCGGGCGTATGCAGTGCTATGAAGTTCTCTATAAGTTCTTTCTTGTTTCGGAGGTCGGGCGAGGCTTCGACCGACTTCATTGCTTTTATTATTATTTCACGGTCGTGATTGCGGTCGCCGTCGAGCTGCCCCACAAGGAAGAGAATGTAGTCGATATTGATCTCTATCGATTTCATCAGTTCCATTTCGAATACGAGATCGTCGTTTATGTTGGTGGCATCGCCCTTCTTCGGCCGGTACTTGTCGTGGAGTTCATTGTAGAAACCTCGGTAATCCACAAAGTCATCTTCGGAGATTATATGGTTCGCGGCAAACTCATCAAAAGTTACAAGAATATTGAATGCGCGCAGAATTGTGCCGAAGAGTTTTATGAACTCTTTTTCAGCCGACTCTCCGAGTATTGGCCTTCCGAGCGGGAATTTTGCGAGCAGCTCTTCTATCAGTTCTTTCCAGCCGGGGTGATGTTTGCCATGCTCATCGTCGTAGCCTGAAAAATAGTCATCGAAGGTTTTCAACAGAATCAGACCCGCCGCATCTTTGTCGCCAAAGAGTTGGAGACAATCATTCGTAGCTTTTTCGAGATTGCGGAAGCACACTATGTTGCCGTGATCTTTGATAGAATTGAGGATGCGGTTTGTGCGGGAATATGCCTGCAGTAGTCCGTGGTAGCGAAGATTTTTATCGGCCCAGAGAGTATTCAGCGTCGTGGCATCGAAGCCGGTCAGGAACATATTCACCACTATCAGCAGGTCGACTTCGCGATTCTTCATGCGCAGCGACAAGTCTTTATAGTAGTTCTGGAACTTTTCTGCCGAAGTATCGTAGCTCGTGCCGAACATTGCATTATAGTCGGCAATACACTTTTCGAGGAAGTCTCGGCTTGCCATATCGAGTCCCTGCGTATCTTCAGGCGACTCGTCTTCGGTGTCTGCATTGGGAGCGTAGCTGAAAATGGTGGCTATCTTCAGCCGTTTGTCGGCTGGCAGAAGCGCATTCTGCTTTTGCAACTCGGTATAGTAGAGTTTGACAAACGGTATTGACGCTACTGCAAAAATAGAGTTGAAGCCCGTAAGACGGATTCGGGTTTTCAGCTCGCTTACTTTATTGCGGTCTTTAGCCGTGGCAACCTCCTTAATGTTGGTAAGACGCGAGAAGGTGTAGCTGCGCACGTCGCGGCGCGTCTTCTGTGCGAAGTGATCCAGTATATACTTCGCCACAAGCCTGATGCGCTCGGGAGCCATTAAGGCACGTTCACGGTCGATGTTGGCTACTTGCTCGTCGTGTATCTCATCCTCCTCATGCATGGTGCGGATGTAGTCGACTTTGAAAGGTAGCACATTTTGATCGCGGATTGCATCCACTATAGTGTAGCTGTGAAGCTGATCGCCAAAGGCTCCTTCGGTCGTAGTAAACTCCACATTGCGGATAGCTCCGGCATCGTCCGGGAAAATGGGCGTGCCCGTAAAGCCAAACATGTGATACTTCTTGAATTTCCGGCTTATGGCCTTGTGCATATCCCCGAACTGAGAGCGGTGGCATTCGTCGAATATCAGCACGGTGTGCTGAGTATAGACCGCATGCTGCGGATTGCGCGCTATGAAGTTCGAGAGCTTCTGTATTGTGGTGATAATGATCCGGGCATCAGGGTCGTCGAGTTGCTTTTTAAGCACGGCGGTAGAACCGTTGGAGTTGGCTGCACCTTTCTCGAAGCGGTCGTATTCCTTCATTGTCTGATAGTCCAGATCCTTGCGGTCGACCACAAACAGCACCTTGTCGATCTCCGTCAGCCGCGACGCAAGTCGGGCCGTCTTAAACGAAGTCAGAGTCTTCCCCGACCCGGTGGTATGCCAGATGTACCCTCCCCCTTCGCGCTTGCCATAGCTTCGGGCATTCGTCGAAGTCTTGATCCGAAGCAGTATTTCCTCGGTAGCGGCAATCTGATAGGGACGCATCACAAGAAGCAGGTTTTCCGACGTGAATACGCAGTATTTCGTAATGATATTCAACAGGGTGTGCTTGGAGAAGAACGTCTGCGTGAAATCCGTAAGATCGTACACCGGAGCATTACTCTTCGTGGCCCAGTAAGAAGTAAATTCAAACGAGTTGGAGGTCTGCTTTTTACCGCTTCCTTTGCCCATTTTCTGATTCGCTCGGCTCACAGCATCGCGTGTGGTGTTGCTGTAGTATTTGGTGAGCGTACCGTTGGAGATCACGAAAATCTGAACAAATTCATATAGCCCGCTCCCCGCCCAGAACGAATCGCGCTGATAGCGGTCGATCTGATTGAACGCATCCTTAAGGCTCACACCTCGGCTCTTCAGCTCCACATGCACCAGCGGCAGACCGTTGACAAGTATAGTCACATCGTAGCGGTTCTCGTAGGCGCCACCCTCGGGCACATACTGATTTACTACCTGAAGGGTATTGTTGTGTATATTGGCCTTATCTATCAGCGCTATATTCACAAGCGAACCGTCGGGACGCGTCCAGGCCTTGACGTTGTCTTCCTGAATGGTGCGCGTCTTCTCTACGATACCCATATTCGGATTTCCGATGTGCTCTTTAAAGAAATCGAGCCACTCGGCATCTTCAAAAACAATTCCGTTGAGCCGCTCAAGCTGATGTCGGAGATTCGCTATCAACTCCTTTTCTGAGGTGATTGGCAAATACTCGTAGGCCTGACGGGTGAGACGATCTATGAAATCGCGCTCCATCTCCGCCTCGCTCTGATACTGAGCGGCACTATAATACCCCGGCTCGAACTCGGCAACAACCGTCGATTCAGGATTTTCCGACACCATTTGATACTGCTCTGCCATAGATTATGCGATTTTTTTGAAACTCAACAATTTATTGCGGTAATACTCATATTGCTCCTTAACAGCCGCTATTTCGGCCGGAAGTCCGGCGGTAAGGTCGTTGACCAAAGCCTCAAAGCGGTCGAGGATAGCCACAATCTTCTCCTGTAGTTCGATAGGTGGAATAGGTATAATTATTTTTGCTAAATCCTCTGTTTTTATATCAATGACTTTTGCTCCGTATGCATACTTTTTCTTTTGCCTGAAGAAAAAGTTAGTTTGAAAAAAGTACGCAACATATTTAGGATTTTGATTATGCTTATACACAACACTATGCCCTCCAGTCACGATTTTATTTTTACCAAGCCATGCAACAGCCTTTCCCACATCTTCAACATTTTCACTTGTACAAGCTATTACCAGATTACCTGGGTCTATTTCCAATAGTTTATTAGCATAATCCTGAGAAACAAATGATTTTGTTTCGGTTGCAAAAGTACCATAATGAGTATAAATTTGGCCGTAATGTATACAACCTACTCCACTATCTACAAAGTCTTTCTTTTGAAGACCATTCCCGCGAATAAACGTGCCAATCTCACCCATAGGCTTCCATACAACATTAACACTATTTAACGAATGGGGGGGGGGTAATTTTGTCCCCAAGGGCATTGCCCTTTATCTTTTGCTCATCATCGGTCCCGCAGCCGCAGGCGGAGGGATTGAAGGTGAGCAAGAGATTACGATAATACTCGTATT
>CAYYQS010000164.1:3412-4136 GCA_964472555.1 uncultured Bacteroides sp. | reverse complement strand
CGTTTAGGAATGCGAGGTCGCGCAGACGGTTGGCGAGAGTTGAGTAGTTGTAGACCGTTGTGGTGAAGATGCTGCCGTCGGGTTTGAATGTTACGGTGGTGCCTGTGTGGTCGCTTTCGCCAACGATTTCGAGACCTGTTGTGGGCTTTCCGCAGCTGTATTCCTGAGCGTAGATCTTTCCGTTACGTCGAACTTCTGCGCGGAGGAAAGTGGAGAGTGCGTTTACGCAGGAAACGCCGACGCCGTGAAGACCTCCGGATACCTTGTAGTTGCTTTTGTCGAACTTACCACCTGCGTGGAGGACAGTGAGCACGACTTCGAGGGCGCTTTTGTGCTCTTTCTCGTGCATGTCGACCGGGATGCCTCGGCCGTCGTCCTCGACTGTTATTGAGTTGTCTTCGTTGATAGTGACGCTGATTTCCTTTGCATATCCTGCAAGGGCTTCGTCTATGGAGTTGTCGACCACCTCGTAGACAAGGTGATGCAGACCTTTTTCGGAAATATCGCCGATATACATCGCCGGGCGCTTGCGGACTGCCTCGAGCCCTTCAAGCACCTGAATGTTACTGGCGCTGTATTCCTCTTGATTTTCAGCCATATACTGGTGTTGATTTATTGAATGTTCTGTATTGCTCTTTTAAGCATACAAAGATAGTGATTTTTTGGGAAACGGCAAAATTCCGGCATTATTTGCGCATAAGAAATGCTATGTGTCCGGGAATGT
>CAYYQS010000164.1:0-3402 GCA_964472555.1 uncultured Bacteroides sp. | reverse complement strand
TACGTAATTGCGTGCGTCGGTGATGAAGATGTCGCCGGCGGAGGGCTGAATTGCAATGCAATATGGGGCCATGATAGAGGTCTGTGTGCCGTCGGTGATGAAGTCGGATCCTTTTTCACAGGTGCGGGTGTCGATAGTGCCGTAGATGTTTGAAGAGTTCCATGATTCGTCGTAAACGGTGGCGTAGTAGTAGAGTTTGTCGCCGCTGATCGTGAAGTTTGTGCAGGGGGTGTCGAGAGCTATTGGAGATCCGAAAGTGGCGTGGCCTTCCTTGGGGAGCTTGTAGAGGTTGGAGGGGATATCGTAGTAATTTCCACGAGAGCTTACCCAGAGGTTGCCCTGACTGTCGGCGCGGAGGTGGTGCATGTTCACTTCCACCTCGATGCTTCCTGTGAGTGTGAAATCGTCGAGGCTGACAATGGAGATTGTGCGGTCGTAGTCGGGTGCCTGGAACTGCCCTGAGTTGGCAACGTAGAGATTACCGTCGGCGATGACAATTTCTTCGGGCTGGAGGCCAACAGATACTGTGCCGGTGATTTTGCGTGAAGCGATGTCGAAGCGGACTATGGATCCGCAATCGCCGTTGCCGCCAGTGAAAGAGCTTACGTAGGCGTTGCCCTTGCCGTCGAAAGCAATGTTGCGGCAGGAGGCGATATCGACATGTCCGAAACTTTTTGCGGTGGCTGCGTCGAGAATTTCTACTTTGTTCGAGCCGTTGACAACGATGAAGAGTTTTCCGTCGTAGACAGCCAGATCGTTTCCTGTGTCGCCGAGCTCGAGGATTTCATCGGGATTCCTTTCGGGATATAGATTGCGGATGTATGTTGCTGTGGCATAGTCGAAAAAGTCGATTGTGCATTTGTTGGATCCCATGTTGCCCTCGTTGAGGACGTAAACACCGGCCACGGAGCCTTTTGTGTCGGGGGCTGCGCCTTCTACGGGAGTGTATTCGGCGCGTATGATTTCGGGATCGTCGTTATTGCAAGCTGTAAAAGCCACTGCAGATGCTAATAGGAGGAAGCTGTAGAGTTTCATCGTTATAAAAGTATTGAATCGGGTGCAAAATTAGCAAAAAAACCGGTGTGAGGCAAATGCAATTTTTTTTGTAATTTTGTGGTTTTAACAATAGATAATTACTATGAAAGTTGCAGTTTTTGACGATGCTGAAATACGCGCTGAGCTTTTGCCGCTGACCTACACCCGCCCGGTAGGAGCACTTCGGGTAGGAATCGATACCATTGCAGAGAAGTGGCAGTATTTCCTTCCCGGAGAGTATTCGTGGCGCCCCGGCACAGGCTATCTTGCCGAAATTTTCGGAGAGGACAGCGATGCGGAAGTGTTTGTGGCGGGGCACATATTGCCCGACCGAGCTCTTGCCGATGCTGTGGCCGGTTTGCCCGACAACGGGGCCTTGGTGGCCGGTGGCAAGAAGATAGCGTGGCGCGGTAGCGGCACGACGGAGATCGAATACTCCGGTAGCGTGACGGCAGTGTCACATCTATATGATATCTTTCTGCTTAACGGAGAGGCTATACGTGCCGATTTCGAGCGCATCACTGCAGGACGCGATTCCGCGCCGGTGAGCGGGAGCAATGTGGTGATCGGCGATGCTTCTCTTATCTTTATAGAGGAGGGTGCGCGTGTGGAAGGCGCTTTCCTCAATACTACAGGAGGTGCTATCTATATAGGTGCCGATGCGGAGATAATGGAGGGCTCGATGCTCCGAGGCCCGATAGCAGTTTGTGGCCATGCTACTGTGAATATGGGGTCGAAGATCTACGGCGCCACCACTCTTGGCCCCTGGTGCAAGGTGGGAGGAGAATTGAATAATGTGGTGATGCTCGCGTACTCCAATAAGGCGCACGACGGTTTTCTCGGTAATGCCGTGATAGGGCAGTGGTGCAATATCGGCGCCGGAGCCGTGGCCTCCAACCTGAAGAATGACTACACTCCAATCAAGCTTTGGAACTATCCAGCAGGCCGCTTCCTGCGCACGGGGCTTCAGTTCTGCGGTCTTATCATGGGAGATCATTCGAAGGCGGGTATCAACACAATGTTCAACACGGCCACTGTGCTTGGAGTGGGAGTGAATATCCATGGCTCGGGATTTCCGCGCAACTTCGTGGCATCGTTCAGCGAGGGGTCGACGGCGGGATATACCGACGTTTCGATGACGAAATTTTTCGATATCGCCTCGCGGATGATGGGGCGCCGGGGCGTTGAACTCACCGAGGCGGATAAGCGGATGTTCTATGCGATCCGTGAAGCTGCCGAAGCTTTTAAATAAAGCTTTGCAGAATCAGTCATTATTTTGTAATTTTGCAGGCGGATCGCCGACCGCGTGGCCGGAGACTCCCTAACTAATCCTACTGACTATGCTACTGTCGATGACCGGCTTCGGGAAAGCCACAGCAGAAACCGCGGCTAAGAAGATAACCGTGGAGATAAAATCCCTCAACTCCAAGCAACTTGACCTTAATGTACGCTTGCCGCTCGCCTTTCGGGAGCAGGAGCTCGATCTGCGGTCGGCCGTAGGGCCTGTGCTTGAGCGCGGGAAGGTGGATGTGTACGTCACATCGGAGAATCTTCCCGGGACAACGGCTTCTCTCTCGGCGAGCCTGAATATGGAAGCTCTCGCAGCGTACAGGAATCAGATTTCGGAAGCTTCTAAGACTCTTGGTATTCCGGAGCCTGCGGACTGGTATTCGGTGCTTCTCCGTTTTCCCGACTCCATTCACGCGGAGACTCCCGACAGTGTGGGCGAAGAAGAGGCTTGCGCCTTGATTGAGGCTGCAAAAGCTGCTGTAGAGGGTCTTATGGCTCACCGCCGAGCCGAGGGCGAAGCTCTTGAGCGTTTCTTTGCCGAGCGTATAGAGGCAATTTCCACTTTGCTCGGGAGTGTGACGCCCTTCGAGGCTGAAAGAATAGACAAGATCCGTCAGCGAATGGCCGACGGGCTCGCAAAGATTCCTGTGGCCGAATACGATAAGGGGCGTCTTGAGCAGGAAATGATTTTCTATATTGAAAAGCTGGACGTAAACGAGGAAAAGCAACGCCTTGCACGTCACCTTGCCTACTTTATCGAGACTATGAATGCTCCCAAGCCGGGACAGGGTAAAAAACTTGGTTTCATCGCCCAGGAAATGGGACGCGAAATCAATACCCTCGGCTCGAAGAGCAATCATGCTGAGATGCAGGCAATAGTTGTGCGCATGAAAGACCTACTTGAGCAGATCAAGGAGCAGGTGCTCAATGTGATGTAAAAATCAGAATGTCAAAGTACTCTTCGCTGCGGGGCGTGAGAGTGGGTTAGGCTCTCATCGTGTGCGGGGCAGCTGCCGCGAAACTGTAGAAGATGAGTTGCTCCCTCCCGGGAGGTGCTTTCTTCTCTTTCTGCGGCGG
>CAYYQS010000163.1:0-4191 GCA_964472555.1 uncultured Bacteroides sp. | reverse complement strand
CGGCGCCCCGGATTGGAGTGAAAATAGAGATCGGGGGTTCCGTCGAGCCGTCCGAGTCCCTCGTTCTCATTTTTCACCGCATGAGAGTGCACTATATCCATGATCACGGCTATGCCTCGGCTGTGGGCATCGTCGATAAGTTTCTTAAGATCTTCGGGGGTGCCGAAGCGGCTCGAAGCGGCAAAGAAATTCGACACATGATAGCCAAACGACCCGTAGTAAGGATGCTCCTGTATGGCCATGATCTGAATAGCATTGTACCCGTCGGCATCGATGCGCGGAAGCACATTGAGGCGGAATTCCTCGTAGGAGCCCACGCCCTCCGTTTGCTGAGCCATTCCGATGTGGCACTCATAGATCAGAAGAGGCGACACATCGGGCTTGAAGTCGGCGTCGGTCCACTTGAATTTACGGGCCGGAGCATGCACCTGAGCCGAAAAAATAGCCGTCTGAGGGTCCTGCACCACTCTCTCGGCATATGCCGGGATCCTCTCGGCACGCCCTCCCGGCCAGTCCACTATCATCTTGAAGAGCTGGCCATGCTTTATGGCATCCTTTGGCAAGGTCACTTCCCAGACACCCGACACGCCGCCACCGACTTTGTGGAGGCGGTACTCCGGCAGCTCTTTCCAGTCGGAGAAATCGCCCACCAAGCAGATTCCCGTGGCATTCGGGGCCCACTCACGGAAAGTCCAGCCGCCGCGGGTGCGGTGAAGGCCGAAATACTTGTGCGCATTCGCGAAGTCGGCAAGCGTACCGGCCTCGGCTGTGAGTTCGCGCTGCTTACGGAGAGCATCGGCGTGGCGTCCTTCGATAGCCGGTGCATAGGGAGCAAGCCACGGATCGTTTTTGAGAATGTTGAGAAGTTTTGCCATGATACAGTATGTTATTTCCGGCCGAAGTCTGCGGGAATTTCACCCCAGAGTTCAGTCTGCCATTTCAGTATAGGATTCTTGATCGGGCCGTGAGCAGCCAGCCATGCATCGGCGCGGTGGAGTAGCTCGATAGCGCGTGCTGTGGCTGGAGTCTCGGCCAGTGATGTGTTCGAGCGGCCTTTGCGGAGCCAGCTCAGTGTATTTTTTGAGTCAGTGTAGATCGGAGTGGTATGGTCTCCGGCATTGTCGAGTTGTGCGGCAATGTGAATCATCGCCAGATATTCGGCAATATTGTTGGTGCCTATGATAGGTTGACTTGCGCCGATGTGAAACACCTCCGCGCCGTCCACAACCCTCACGGCTCTGTACTCCATTCGCCCGGGGTTACCTGCGCACGCACCGTCCACAGCCACGGCATCGAGCCGTATTCCCGGAATCGCCGTGTAGTCGCGACCGCCCTCCGGCAGCTTGGGCGGCTTCGCAGCTGCCGTGTGCGATATTATGCTGCGGATTATGCCGAGATGCTCCTCCGGACGACCGCGGAAAGCCTCGACTGCGGTATCACGGTCGGGGAAAGATTTATAGCGGGCGCCGGGATAGCCCTGGATCTGAAGCTGACACTCTGCCCAGCTGTCGTAGACTCCGGGGGCATGGCCTTCCCACACTACATAATATTTGTTTTTCTTCACCGCCATTGGTCACGAAAACTGGAGGAAGAGATTGATATCGGTGTGTCGGCACCCCACGAGCCGGGCCGCTTCGGGGTGTACGCACTTACCCATGAAGAGCAGGGCTGCGCGCCGCAGGCCGTCGTTAAGGCGTAGAGCGTTCGACACACCCTCGCACACAAGTATTTCGGCGAGCATTGTCGCGAAAGTATTGCTCAATGCCATAGCCACCGTGCGGGGCACCGCGTTCCCGGCATTGATGTAGCAAAGGCGCACGGGCACTGAAGGATCGGTGTCGGAGGGCGACGCAAGGTCCAGATCCACCACCGGCATAGAGGGGAAAGCCGACCCCGGATTAGTGGTAAGGTCGAAGCATATCACGCCCCGCTTCATGGTCTGGGCCATATCGGAGTTGACAATGCCGCAGCGCGGCTCGGTATCGGTGGCGACCACTATGTCGGCCGAACGCAGCGCATTGCCGAACACCCGGGGGTGCAACGTAGATCCCTGCACACCGCTGCCGAGAGCCACGAGCGCTTCACGGAGACGGTACACGTTGTCGTCGAAGATTCTTACCGTGGCGCCAAGTCCGAGTGCCGAACGCCCTGCTGCCACCGCTGCCATATCCGAGCCTATGAGAACCACTTCACAAGGCACAACTCCGGCCACTCCGCCCAGGAGTATTCCTTTTCCATGTACCGAGTCGGCAAGAAGCGACGACGCTATTGCCATGGCGGCACGGCCGTCGATTTCGTGGAGGATATCGGCAAACGGCCGGTGACCGGCAGGATCAGAGACTTCCAGAAGATCGAGCACTATCACATGCCGTTCAAGAAGCACCTTGATAGCCGGGGCATCCGTAGGGTTAAGATGTCGGAAAGTAAGCAGGAGTCCGCCACGGCGGATTTTGGCAGCATCGGCGGCTGTCAGTGGCGGCAGATAAATCACTATATCGGCACCGAGAGCCTCAGCCCGCTCCACGATCTTGACGCCGCAGGCGGCATAAGCCTCGTCGGAATAGTGGATATGCGATGCCGCTCCGTGCTCCATGCGCACGTCGAAGCCGCGGGCCACAAGCTGAGCCGCGCCCTCGGGTGTGAGAGGAAAGCGGTGTTCACCGAGATTCTGAGCCGCCGGAAGGCCTATGCTCACTGAGCGCGTGCTTTCTGCCACACGCTGTTTTTCTTCTAATGGAACCGGAGCTGCCACTGTTGTATGTTTCTAATTATGTGAGTCAATAAATCGGTTCAGGAAAAGAGCTACCGACCCTGCTATTTCTTCTGCCGTATCCAGTCGGCTCGAATCGAATATAGCCGTAGCCCGCGAGTAGTGCGGGGCTCGGTCGGCCTGCATTCTGAGAGCTTCGGCCCGGAGCATCTCCGGCGACGAGCGGAAACGGTCGACCAGCGGTCTACTACCCTCTTCGGCCTCCAGCAGACGGCGCACCGTTATGTCAATGTCGGCACGCAGCCATATCACCTCACCGGCTTCGAGCATGAAATCCATGTTGGCGGCTTGACAAGGAGTGCCTCCACCGCACGCTATTACAGTATCCGGAGCTGCCACACGCCGCAGCGCTTCGCTTTCGAGGCGTCGGAAAGCTTCCTCGCCCTCAACGGCGAAAATCTCGGCTATAGAGCGCCCTGCGGCAGCCTCAACCTCTGAGTCGAGGTCGATAAACCTCAGACCCGGGCGAGACGCCGCCAGAGCTCTGCCGAGAGTACTCTTCCCCGCGGCCATATAGCCGATGAGGAAGAGCGGTCGTAGATTGCCGGATGCCACTTATTTTGCAACTTCCTGCTTGAGGAGGTCGCGGATCTCAGTGAGAAGTTCTTCCTGAGTAGGCCCTGCAGGTGCTGCGGGTTCAGGTGCGGGTTCTTCTTTGCGTTTGAACTTATTCATAGCCTTGATTGCCACGAAAATACAGAAGGCAATGATAATGAAGTCGATGATTGTCTGCACGAAAGCGCCCCAGGTGATTGCCACTTCGGGGGTGATGATTTCGGTGCCTTCGGTCACACCCTTCTGGATCACGTATTTATAGTCCGAGAAGTTCACACCGCCGGTAACAACGCCCACAGCAGGCATGATGATGTCATTGACGAGCGATGTTACGATCTTGCCGAAAGCTGCACCGATGATAACACCGACGGCCATGTCGACCACATTGCCACGCATGGCAAACTCTTTGAATTCGTTGAAGAACTTTTTCATAGGGGATTTATTGAGGTTATTGTTTATTTGAATCTTTTAAGAAAACCGCCGACACCGGCATATTGTTCTCACCTTCGTAAGAAATTCCTTACGTCCGCAAATTTAAGCAAAGTTTTTTACAATAAAAAACGGATTATAATGTATAAATACCGAAATTTTTCATTAATTTTGCAGCGCATTTAGAGAGAGAGAGTTTACAACACTTCTGCACACCCTCTTTACCACTCCAAATTAGCAACATAATTCACTCCTATATATTCAATTATTACCGACTATGACTAAAATTGGTATCAATGGTTTCGGACGCATCGGTCGCTTCGTCTTCCGTGCTTCCACCAAGCGTGACGACATCGAAGTAGTTGCTATCAACGACCTTCTCCCCGTTGACTACATGGCTTACATGCTCAAGTATGACACAATGCACGGCCACTTCG
>CAYYQS010000162.1:0-4306 GCA_964472555.1 uncultured Bacteroides sp. | reverse complement strand
CAAGGAAAAACCCGAAATCTGCAATGCTATCGGCGCTCACCACGATGAGGTTGAGCAGACATCGCTGCTCGCCCCGATCGTTCAGGTTTGCGACGCTATCTCGGGAGCCCGTCCGGGCGCCCGCCGCGAAATTGTAGAGGCTTATATCAAGCGTCTCAACGACCTCGAGCAGCTTGCTATGAGCTATCCGGGTGTTGTGAAGACTTACGCTATCCAGGCAGGTCGCGAACTCCGCGTAATTGTCGGAGCCGACAAGATCGACGATGCCGAGACAGAAAAGCTGTCGTCGGAAATCGCGCGCCGCATCCAGGATGAGATGACTTATCCGGGTCAGGTGAAGATTACCGTTATCCGCGAGACCCGCTCTGTAAGCTTCGCAAAATAATCCAGGGCTATGTCTAAAAAGAACCGACAGCCTTCTCCTCAGCCAAAGGAGGAGGACGCTCAGCTGTCGACAGCGGCAACTGAGGCGTCGAAGACGGAGGAGAGTCCGGCACCTGAAGCTCAGGAAAGCGAGGCACAGGCAGCTTCATCTCAGGAAGTGAAGGCTGCCAAGCCGTGCTGCGACGACTGCCGACGGAGCAAGGTACGCGCCTACAACTGGCTTGCCGACATTCCGGGCGACAAGGCCGGGAGCGAATACGTGGAAGTACAGTTCAAGAATGCCCGCAAAGGGTACTACCGCAACTGCACCAATCTGCCCCTCGAAGGAGGAGATATGGTGGCCGTTGAGGCGGCTCCGGGGCATGATATAGGAACTGTGACGCTTACGGGCGCTCTTGCGGAGCTGCGTATGCGCCGCTCGCTCGGGCGAAACGGGAATATCGCGGATATTAAGCGAGTGTTCCGTCTTGCCAAGCCTACCGATATCGAGAAATACAACGAGGCCCGCGCCCGCGAGGATGATACGATGATCCGCGCGCGCCGTATAGCCGAGGATCTTAAGCTCAACATGAAGATCGGCGATGTGGAGTATCAGGGCGACGGCAACAAGGCAATTTTCTACTACATTGCTGATGAGCGCGTCGACTTCCGTCAGCTTATCAAGGTGCTTGCCGAGACTTTCAAGGTACGCATTGAGATGAAGCAGATCGGAGCTCGCCAGGAGGCCGGACGTATAGGGGGCATAGGGCCCTGCGGACGTCCGCTGTGCTGCTCTCTGTGGATGACCAACTTCGTGTCGGTGTCGACGAGCGCCGCGCGATATCAGGATATCTCGCTGAATCCTCAGAAGCTTGCGGGTCAGTGCGCCAAACTTAAGTGCTGCCTGAACTTCGAGATAGACACGTATATGGAGGCGTCGAAGTCGATGCCCCCTCGCGAGGCACGTCTGGAGACGGCCGACAATACTTACTATTTCTTCAAGAGCGATCTTTTCAACCGGACTGTGACATACTCGACGGACAAGAAGATCGCCGCCAATCTTGTGACGCTGAGCGCCGACCGTGTGTTCGAGATCATTGCGATGAACAAGGCGGGAGAAAAGCCTCTGTCGCTGCTTCCCGAAGGTGATGAGAAGCCTAAACCCAAGGCTGAATTCGGCGATATTCTCGGCGAAGAGGACGACCTCGGGCGCTTCGACAAGAAAAAGAAGAAAAAGAAGAAGTCGAAACAAAATCAGAATCAGAATTCCAACCAGCCTCAGCAGGATCGCGCCGACAAGGGCGAAAAGGCCCCGAACCAGCCCCGCGAGCAAGGAGGTCAGGGTGGCGGCCACTCGCGCAACCGCAAGTCGCGTAACCGCAAACCCGGAGGTGACAAGGATGCCAAGGGTCAAGGACAGCAAGCTAAGGATGAATAAGCGCAGACTTATACACCGGATATGGCTGACGGCTATGCTGACAGCAATAGCTGCGGGTTGCGGAATAACGGGTTCGCGAGGGAATGGAGTAGATAACTACTTCAGTGCTTTCGAGACTTTTCCGACGCAGGAGTGGGACTATGGAGCTCCGGCGCATTTCCATGTGGATACTCTCCGCGACAGCATTGCCCGGGGTGGAGCGCTGATGCTTTCGCTGCGCCACACTGCAGGCTATGCCTACAGCAATATCTGGCTTGAGCTCGGATATCCTGACAGTGACAGCACGCTTCGCACCGACACTTTCTGCATAGTGCTTGCCGATAACTTCGGGCGCTGGCGCGGCCACGGTACGGGACCGTCGGTTCAGCTCACGGATACACTGATAAAAGATTTTACCCTCCGTCGAGGCTCGGAGATAACGCTGCGGCACATAATGCGCACCGACACTCTGAGCGATATAGAGCAGGCGGGCATAATATATCTCCCCAATGACTGACGACAAGACTTCCGCACGAGAGTTCGACAGTGTGATGTTCGACATGGACGGCACGCTGTGGGATGCCGTGGACAGCTACTGCGCGATATGGAACAAGTGTATCGACGAATGCTGCCCTGAGGTGAAGAAGGTAGACCGCGCGACCCTAAGCAAACTTATGGGGAAGCCTCTGGACTATATCTACGACCAGCTGATAGGCGTAGCGGCTCCGCGAGAAGAATTTATGAAGCGTCTGGATGCCAACGAGGCTATCATCATGCCTGAAATGGGCGGGCGTCTCTACGCAGGCGTTAAGGAGACTATAAGCGAGCTTGCGAAGCGTTACAAGCTGTTTATGGTGAGCAACTGTACCCGGCGGGGACTTCCTGTCTTTCTGGAATTCACCGGACTGAAGCCTTATTTCACCGACGCTATAAGTATGGGTGACACCGGGCTTGAGAAGGATGCCAATATAGCTATACTGAAGGAGCGCCACGGCCTCAAATCGCCACTCTACGTAGGAGATACCGAAGGTGACTGCCGCTCTGCACATGCCGCCGGAGTGCCCTTCGCGTGGGCTTCCTACGGTTTCGGAAGGGATGTACGCGATGCGGAATATACTCTCCACACAATCAAAGATCTAACCACAATCTGCTGACAACACGATATGCCCACACATACACATTCCCTTGAAATAAATCTTCTCGGCAAGGAGGAACAACAGCTACGCCTCGCCCGCGTCTATGCCGCAATGCGTCAGTCCGGAATTAGTTCGGGAATAGTGCGCGACAATGCTGATATCTACTATCTTACGGGGCGCGTGTTCCGTGGATTTATCTTCGTGAGCCCTTCTCTGGAGTGGCCGGTGTATTTTGTCCGGCGTCCGAATCATCTTCGCTGCGAGGATGCTGAGAGACTTCATCTGATCAAGCGCCCGGAGGAAATCGGAGCTATTCTTGAAGGACTCGGCATAGATCCGGGCGAGAATCTCGGCCTTGAGCTGGATGCGATACCTTTTGCGGAAGCGATGAGGCTTGCCGCTGTGTTCGGGCGCGTTCCGCAGGCAAATCTCACGCCAGTGATGAAGGCGGCGAGGGCTGTTAAGACTGATCGTGAACTTGAGATGATACGCCTCTCGGGCCAGAAGCAGACTTTAGTGTACGAGCGGATACCTCATGTTTTCCGCGAGGGAATGACAGACATCGAATTTCAGATCGAAATAGAACGTTCGCTCCGCCTCGAGGGATGCCTCGGTCAATTCCGCATGGCAGGCGCCGATATGGAGCTCTACATGGGAAATCTTCTTACGGGCGAGAACGGCGACACTCCTTCGACCTACGACTTCGCCATGGGCGGAGCGGGTGCCGATCCTTCGCTGCCTGTGGGCGCCGACGGGACTATCATCAAGCCCGGAGCGCCTGTAATGGTGGACATGAACGGCAACTTCAACGGATATATGACCGACATGACGCGAATGTATATCCAAGGAGAAGCTCCGGCGGTGGCAGAGAAGGCTATAAAGCTCTCTATCGCAATCTGCGCGGAACTCGCCGCTATGATGCAGCCGGGAGTGCGTGCCTGCGACCTTTATGCCCGCGCCCTTGCCATGGCCACGGAAGCCGGAATGGAGAAATATTTCATGGGGCACCGCTATCACGCGGGGTTCGTAGGCCACGGTATCGGCATCGAGGTGAATGAGCTACCGGTGCTTGCTCCCCGCTCGCGCGATATTCTCCAGGCGGGGAATGTGATAGCCGTAGAGCCGAAGTTCGTGATTCCGGGAGTTGGAGCTGTGGGCATTGAGAACACCTATGCAGTGCATGCCGACCGACCCGCAGAAAGGCTCACTAATGCCCGAGAGGAGTTTATCGAGCTGGGGTGAGGCTATTATTAATTTACCAGCGATGTCAAAGTACTCTTCGCTGCGGAGCGTGAGAGTCAGACTCTCATCGTGTGCGGGGCAGCTGCCGCGTAGGTGTAGAAGATGAGTTGCTCCCTCCCGGGAGGTGACTTCTTCTCTTTCTGCGGCG
>CAYYQS010000161.1:0-4310 GCA_964472555.1 uncultured Bacteroides sp. | reverse complement strand
GAGCCTACCAACCACCTCGATGCCGAGAGTATCGACTGGCTGGAGCAGCATCTGCAGCAATACCCCGGTACTGTAATAGCTATCACTCACGACCGCTATTTCCTTGATCATGTGGCCGGTTGGATTCTCGAACTCGACCGCGGCGAGGGTATACCCTGGAAGGGCAACTATTCGTCGTGGCTCGACCAGAAAACAAAACGCATGGCACAGGAGGAGAAGCAGGCGTCGAAGCGCCGCAAAACTCTCGAACGCGAACTCGAATGGGTGCGCATGGCTCCGAAAGCCCGTCAGGCCAAGGGTAAGGCGCGTCTTAACTCCTATGATAAGTTGCTCAATGAGGATCAGCGCCAGCGCGAGGAGCGTCTGGAGATCTTCATACCTAATGGTCCGCGTCTCGGCAATAAGGTGATCGAGGCTTCGCATCTTGCCAAAGCTTTCGGCAAGAAGCAGCTCTTCACCGATCTGTCGTTCTCGCTGCCGCCTAACGGTATTGTGGGTGTCATCGGCCCGAACGGAGCCGGTAAGACTACGCTGTTCCGCCTGATTATGGATCAGGAGAAGGCTGATAACGGTACTTTTGACGTGGGAGAGACGGTAAAGGTGGCTTATGTGGACCAGACTCACCACGATCTTCTTCCGGAGAAGACTGTGTATGAAGTGATTTCGAAGGGCGTTGAGACTTTCCGCATGGGTGGCCGCGATGTGAATGCCCGCGCTTATCTTTCGCGTTTCAATTTCACGGGAGCTGATCAGGAGAAGAAAATCGGTGTTCTCTCGGGTGGCGAGCGTAATCGTCTGCATCTGGCCATGGCTCTGAAAGAGGAGGGCAATGTGCTGCTGCTTGACGAACCGACCAACGATATCGACGTGAACACTCTCCGTGCCCTTGAGGAAGGTCTTGAGGACTTTGCCGGGTGTGCGGTAGTTGTAAGCCACGACCGCTGGTTCCTCGACCGTATCTGTACACACATTCTCTCGTTTGAAGGCGACGGAAATGTGGTGTTCTTCGAGGGTTCGTACTCCGACTACGAGGAGCACAAGAAGCGCCTCAACGGCGGGAAGGAGCTTCCCCGCAAGCGCTACCGCAAGCTTATGGAATAAGCAGCATATACATTATAATATATCGGACAGAGACCATGCCTTCGGGGTGTGGTCTCTGTTGGTTTTTTTGTATCGGCGGAGGAAAAATATTTTGTGGAATAAGAAAAAAGTCGTACCTTTGCGGCACCGATTATGTCCAACCTAATGGCAGACAGTCGCGCGGGATGCTTTTGGCCAAGCAGCTCCGCTAAGCGACGGTCGATTTATGTAACTATTAATCAAACAATTAAAAGTGGATACAATTAGCTATCGCACCGAATTCCCTAACGCCCACGAGGTACAGCATGAGTGGGTCGTGATTGACGCAACCGATCAGGTACTCGGCCGTCTTTGCGCAAAAGTTGCCAAACTTCTGCGCGGCAAATACAAACCCACCTACTCCCCCAATATGGAGTGCGGCGACAACGTGATCATCATCAACGCCGACAAGATCCGTCTTACCGGCAAGAAGATGACCGACCGCATCTATCTCAACTACACCGGCTATCCCGGCGGTCAGCGTGAGCTCACCCCCGAAGTGCTGATGAAGAAATCGTTCAACAAGCACCTCAAGCCCGGTATGCACCCTCTCTTTATCCGCGTGATGAAGGGTATGCTCCCCAAAAACCGTCTTGGCCGCAAGCTCATCGAGAACATGCACGTGTACAACGGTCCTAACCACCCCCACGAGGCTCAGAACCCCACTGTAATTGACATTAACAAACTGAAATAATCGCAGCACATGGAAACAGTAAATGCAGTAGGACGCCGCAAAGCAGCCGTAGCCCGCGTTATCCTCAAAGAAGGTAACGGCACTATCATCATCAACAAGCGCCCCCTCGAGGTATACTTCCCCTCTTCGATTCTTCAGTACATCGTACGTCAGCCCCTCAATACTCTTGAAGTAGCCGACAAATACGATATCCACGTTAATCTCGACGGCGGTGGCTACAAGGGCCAGGCAGAGGCACTCCGTCTGGGTATCGCCCGCGCACTTGTAAAGATCAATCCCGACGACAAGGCAATTCTCCGCAAGCATGGCTTCATGACCCGCGACCCGCGCGCTGTAGAGCGTAAGAAGCCCGGTCAGCCCAAAGCACGCAAGCGCTTCCAGTTCTCCAAGCGTTAATCGCCATCTCTCCCTTCACCGGCAGCGCACGGTATGGCCCGTGCCGCCGCATAAGTGTTTAGTATCTAAACCGCGCCGATGGACTGACGTTCCCTACCCCGCGGTTGCATAAATTTTAAAGAACGTAAACCTAACAAACAAAGAAATACAATGGCTAATCCCACATTTGACCAGCTCCTCGAAGCAGGTTGCCACTTCGGCCACCTCAAGCGTAAATGGAACCCCGCAATGGCACCCTACATCTTCATGGAGCGCAACGGTATCCACATAATCGACCTCTACAAGACCGAAGCTAAGCTTGCTGAAGCCGCCAACATCCTCCGCGGCATGGCAAAGCAGGGCAAGAAGGTGCTTTTCGTAGCAACAAAAAAACAGGCCAAACAAGTTATCGCCGATCTCGCTTCCAGCGTAGGCATGCCTTACGTAATCGAGCGCTGGCCCGGCGGTATGCTCACCAACTTCCCCACTATCCGCAAGGCTGTGCGCAAGATGACCACCATCGACAAGATGAGCAAGGACGGCACATTCGACAACCTCTCGAAGCGTGAACGTCTTCAGATCACCCGCCAGCGTGCAAAACTCGAGAAGACACTCGGTTCTATAGCCGACCTCAACCGTCTTCCCTCGGCACTCTTCGTAGTTGACGTTCTCAAGGAGCGTATTGCCGTGGCAGAGGCTAACCGCCTTGGTATCCCCGTATTCGCTATGGTCGACACCAACTCCGATCCCTCTACTGTAGACTATGTGATCCCCGCAAACGACGACGCTTCAAAGAGCATCGAACTCATTGCAGGTACTCTCGTAGCCGCTATGGCAGAAGGTCTTGAGGAACGTAAGGCTGAAAAGCTCGACAACGAGGCAGCTGAAGCTCAGGCAGAAGCTCCCGCAGCTCCCCGCCGCGAACGTCGTCGCGTACGCCGCAACGATGCTCCTGCAGCAGAAGAAGCAGCAGCACCCGCCGCAGAAGAGGCAGCAGCCGAATAATCAACATTAATCCACCGCCAAAACACACATTACTATGGCAGTAACAATAGCAGAAATCAACAAGCTCCGCAATATCACCAGCGCGGGCCTGATGGACTGCAAAAAAGCTCTCGCCGAAACTAACGGCGACATGGACGCCGCAGTAGAACTCCTTCGTCAGAAGGGTAAGGCCGTAGCCGCCAAGCGTGAAGACCGTCAGGCTTCCGAAGGTTGCGTACTTGCCAAGAATGAAGGTACTTTCGCTGCTATCGTAGCACTCTGCTGCGAGACCGACTTCGTAGCCAAGAACGCAGGCTTCGTTGCTCTCACCCAGAAGTTCCTCGACTTCGCTGTTGCCAACCGCATCAAGAGTCTCGACGAACTCAAGGCTGCAAGCATCGACGGCGTGACTATCCCCGACCTCATCACTGAGGAAACTGCAAAGACCGGTGAGAAGATCGAGCTCGGTCGCTACGAATGCCTCGAAGGTGCTTCGACAACTTCTTACAATCACCTCGGCAACAAGCTCTCCACTATCGCTGCTTTCAACCTTGAAGGTGTTGACTATCAGGTAGGCCGCGACGTTGCTATGCAGGTTGCTTCGATGAACCCCGTAGCTGTTGACCGCGACAGCGTAAGCGAGGAAACCAAGGCAAGCGAGCTCCATGTTGCTATCGAGAAGACCAAGGAAGAGCAGGTAAAGAAGGCTGTTGACGCAGCTCTCAAGAAAGCCGGTATCAACCCCAACCTCGTAGACAGCGAAGACCACATCGCTTCCAACATCAACAAGGGCTGGCTCACAGAAGAAGAGGCAGAGAAGGCTCGCGGCATCATCGCCGAGACCGCTGCCGCCAAGGCTGCGAACCTTCCCGAGCAGATGATTCAGAATATCGCTCAGGGTCGTCTCAACAAGTTCTTCAAGGAATCCTGCCTCATGGAACAGGAATTCGTGAAGGACGGCGAACTCACTATCGGTCAGTATCTCGAAAAGGCTCAGAAGGGTCTTGTCGTTATCGACTTCAAGCGAGTAAACCTCAACCAGGATTAATCCATAACCGCTACGCCCTGGCGGCGTAGCGGAATTTGGTCCGGTAGCTCAGCTGGATAGAGCATCTGCCTTCTAAGCAGACGGTCATGC
>CAYYQS010000160.1:0-4379 GCA_964472555.1 uncultured Bacteroides sp. | reverse complement strand
TGTCGCGCTGATACCAGTCGAATTCGGCAGTGAGGCGGTTCTGGAAGAATGCGGCATCGAAACCGAGGTCGAGTTGGTGCACCTTTTCCCAAGTGAGCGTTGCACTTACAAGACTTGGAGTACCTATACCTACGGGGCGAGTATTATCAATGATATATCCGATTTTTGAATTAACAGGATAGTTTGCAAGATAAGGGAAGTTGCTGCTCACAGCCTGATTACCCAGACGTCCATAGGATGCACGGATTTTCATGTTGTTCCACCAGTCACGCAGACCACTCCAGAACTTCTCCTCAGAGATACGCCAGCCGAGTGAACCGGAAGGGAAGAAACCGTAACGGTTCTGGCGCCCTTTGGGAAATTTTGAAGAGCCGTCGTAGCGGGCAACGAGCTCAAGGAGATATTTACCCTTGTAATCGTAGTTGATTCGGCCGAACCAGCTGTTGATAGACCACTGTGTGGCTGAAGAGCTTACGGTTGGGTCACCGGTGGCATACTGAAGCATATATGAGTCGTCAGTGAGAATATTGGGACGATATGCAGTGAAAGCTCCATTTACCTTCTTTTCCTGGTTATAACCGGTCATCACGCGGAAGTTATGACCCTCGCCGAGAGTCCAGTCATATTGGGCGAAGAGATTGAATGCCTGATAATAGTCGTTGGAATTATTCTGCTGATTGAAAGTAGGACGGCTGGTCCAAGGATAGTAATCAAGTGGCTGACCGTCTATACCATACTCCATGAAGCGCTGCTGGTGAATCTGCTGGTTGTTGCTATACACATTCCAGGTATAGTCTGTCTGAATGAAAAGACCCTTCATCGGAGTAATCTGAGCCATACCGGTAATCCATAGGTCATTAGTGCGGAATCGTGAATTACCGCCGAGGTCGGCAATGGCGATAGGATGTGAAAAAGATCCCTGTCCCGAGTAGTGACCGTCAGGATGATACACAGGCATGATAGGACGAATGTCGTTAGTAAAAATACCGCTATATGTGTTGAGAGTACCAAGCACCGGAGAGAAAGTCGGATGAACCTGAGTAGTATAGGCATTGCTCATCTTCAAGCCAACTTTCAACCATGATGCGAGCTGTGTATCAAGATTGATACGTGCATTGAATCGCTGATATTTTTCTCCTTTCGCGCCTTCACGGTTTGTCCCCTGATCGGTCATAGCAATGGATGCAAAGTAAGTAGATTTGTCTGTTCCTCCGGAAATACTCATATTGTAAATCTGGTTGAATGAAGTCTTATAGAAAGCATCCCACCAGTCGGTGTTGCCGCAATAAGTGTATTTGCCGGCTGCAGCATCGCCCGAACCGGGATATACAAATACCGGCGAGTCGATACGTCCGAAGTAATAGTCCTCGATATGTTGTGATGTGATGTCGTCGAAGTAGTTTCGTCCGTTATCATTCATCTGAGCCCCGTTAATCTGCTGGAGATACTCATAGGAGTCAACCTTATGAAATTCCATAGCAGCTTTTGACCAGTAGCCTGAGGCACCGAAGCTGATTACGGGCTTATCGTTGGCTTTACCTTTCTTGGTGGTGATGAGGATGACACCGTAGGCAGCGCGGGCACCATAGATGGCAGCCGAGGCGGCATCCTTAAGCACAGTCACGCTCTCGATATCATCAGGATTAACGAGGTTGGGATCCATCTGCACGTTGTCGACGAGCACGAGCGGGCCGCCACCATTGAGCGATGTGGTACCGCGTACATTGAAATTGGAAGTCGAACCTGGAGCGCCTCCGGCAGACGGAGTTATATTCAAGTTACCGATTTTACCCTGAAGAGCCTGCCCGATGTTGATAATAGGACGATCCTCAAGCACGTCGCCGCTCACAGAGGCCACCGCACCTGTGAGGTTGACTTTCTTCTGCACACCATAGCCTACTACCACAACTTCGTCGAGGGTATTGGCCTCGTCTTTAAGAGTAACCTCCATCGGCTGACCGTCCCATGTCTGTTCCACAGGGGTGTAGCCGATGCTTGAGATACGGATAGTGGCTCCGTTTTTCACTCCGGCGAGTGAGAAGTGCCCGTCGATGTCGGTAGCACTGCCGATAGATGTGCCTGTTACAAAGACAGAAGCTCCTGCGATAGGATCACCATAGGAGTCGAGAACTGTACCGGTACATGTGCCCACTGCCTGAGCAGCTCCCACTTTCTGCTGGGCCCTGCGCTTAATTACAATGGACTTGTCAGAGACGATTTCATAAGTGAGCCCGGTGCCGGCCAATGCCTTATCAAGCACACTATTCACTGACTGTTTTTTAACTTTGAGAGTTATAGCCTTCGGAGTAGCTATAACGTCGTCGCGATAGGAGAATACGTAGTCCGTTTGTTTCTCTATCGACTCGATAATGTTTTTCAGACTGCCGCCGGTAATGTCCATGGTCACGGTCGTGCTCTTCTGGGCAGTTGCCTGAAGGCCGACTACAAGACTTAGCAACATGGCTATCAGCGTCTTTGCAAATGGTTTGATCATGTTTATTTGATTGGTTAAGGGTTGTTGTTATCATGGTATTCGTAAAAGGCTACTTATTGTCCCAACCATTCTTTATGCTATACAACATATCTGCACAACACATATCCTAAAATTTGCATTTAGATGGTCTGAAAAATAAAAAATATATATCTTTGCGGCCAATTTGAACAACCTGAGAAAAAAGACTTGACGGAGCAACAATCTGAAGCGACTTTCACGGCAAGACACATAGCTGCGCTCAAGCGGGGTTCGATAGATTCATTCAATTTATTGTATGGACTTTATGGACGCCGCCTGCTCGCCTATGTGTCGAAGGCTACGCGCACCCATGAGGATGCCGCAGACATAGTTCACGACATCTTTATCTCCGTATGGAACAACCGTGAGAATCTCGATCCGCAAGGCGATATCGGGGCATTGTTGTTTTCTCTCGCCTACCGGCGGCGCATTGACTATTTCCGACATCTAAGTACAATGCCAGTATTCGACGACTTCACTACATCACACGATTACGATAATTCGGTTGATTCCTCAGGGGGGCACACTATCGAATACCACGAATTTTTAGCCGATATAGAGAAGGCCCTCAACACTCTTCCCCAACGGCAACGTGAGATAGTAAGACTTTCGCGCATAGATGGACTGGCAAATACCGAGATAGCATCTCGTCTTGGAATAGCTGAAAAGACCGTTAGAAACGAGCTTTCGCTCGGGCTCAAAATACTCAAGAAAGAACTGAAGAAAATCCAAAACAACGACTAAATATACTGGCGACAAATGAATAACTCTGATATACAAGATTACATAAAAGGACGCATGACAGCTCCGGATATCAAAGAAGCCGAAAGACGATTTGCCGCCATGAGCGATGAGGAAATCGACAGACTTCTGGACGCATCAGATGATGACGGCAAAGATCTTGATGCTGAGGCCGAAAGGCTTCACGCACGCCTGCTTGACACAATCACTCCTCAAAAGCCGCAACAGTTCCGGTATTCTGTAACCCGAATTATGGCAGTGGCAGCAGTTGTGCTTATCTCTCTATTGGCTGCCTCAACCATATATCTCTTTGTGCGTACTGCTGATTTTGCCAAATATGAGTCGACTCTTAATCGCGAAATTGTAGTAACCACTTCCAATGGAGAAGCAACCAAAACTATACTTCCCGACGGCACGGAAGTCTACCTGGGACCTGAGTCGCGAATTGCCTATACACTGGCTTCATTCAATGATTCGGAGAGAATGGTTCATTTTGATGGTGAGGCTACTTTTGAGGTGGTAAAGGATGACAAAGCTCCTTTTACCGTTGAGGCCCATGATTTTGATATTCATGTGCTGGGTACAGGATTCGCCGTAATGTCGCGCGAAGAGACTGACGAATCTCAGGTATATCTTAATCATGGTTCTATCGAGCTCCAATCCTCTATGACTGACAATCCGGTGATAATGATTCCCGGCCAGACTGCTGTAATAACCCCGGCAGGCGACATCACCGTATATGATAAGGATGATTCACCCCGGTTATCGTTTGGCAACCATATAATGTATTTTTCCTCTGCTCCTCTGGCTGAGGTGGCCCGACGGATTGAACGCTATTATGGATGCTCAGTGACTATCAGCGAGGAATTGACAGATATCCGCTTTACCGGTTCACTCCCGACTGACAACCTTTCCCAGACGAGATATATCCTCGAGGGTGCCCTTGATTTGTCAATCAAAATAAGCGGTGACCGGCAATTGGTTTTGTCGGCAAAGTAGTTCGATTCTTCAACATTTGGGGGAACTTTCCGAATAGGTCGGGCGTTACAATAGTGTAAGTAAACTGAATATAAAACTAAAACATATTACACTATGAGCGAATTTAACGACATTATCAAAAGCTCGA
>CAYYQS010000159.1:0-4379 GCA_964472555.1 uncultured Bacteroides sp. | reverse complement strand
TAGTCCTTATCGGTGAGCTTGAGGATAGGCTTGGATGTCATCTTGCTGAGCCATACGATAGCGCGACGGATGAGCTTGTTGTTCCACTCACATGAAGTAACCATCCAGGGGTGAGATATACGGGTGAGATCTTCCGCACCGGCGAGGTCGGTTATTACCTTGACGTGGGGGTGTCCCTGGAGCTGTGAAGCGGGAACTGCGGGAGTGCTGTCTTCCTCGACTGTGCGACGGATGATAGCAGCGCTGTTTTCGCCCCATGCCATTGAGAGGACACGACGAGCCGAAACGATGTTGGCAATACCGAGAGTGATAGCGGTAGAGGGGACATTGTCGGTCTTGTAGCTCTTACCGATACGGTGACGGGATTCGTTGCCGAGGAGGACAAGGCGGCAATAGCTCGAAGCCTGAGTACCGGGCTCGTTGAAAGCGATAGCACCATTGTTTGCAATCTCGCAGAGAGCCACGTCGATACCACCTTCGTCGGCTATAGACTGCTCGTAAGCCTGGCAGTACTCGTACATTTTTTCTTTTGTAACTGCAGGATTGATCGAGCGAATGTTTTCGGGCTTAACATTGACGTGCTTGAGGAATACGTCGGTGAGGCGAACGAGAGTAGAAGGACCGTCGGGGATGAGGGGGAAGAACTCCGAGATGTTGTAAACGATAACATTGGAGAAATCTACCTTACCTTCATTATATAGCTTGATAAGACTTGCGTACACGCGGTGAGTGCTGTCGCCCGCGCCGAGAGCGAGCACGCATTTACCGGTACGGTCGAGGTAGCGTTTGATGTAGCGTACAATCTCCGAGGCGATGAAATCTGCGCCGTCGGCAGCTGTTTCATAGACACGAGTGTCAATTTTTTCCTCCCGCCTGAGAGCGGCGAGTTCGATTTCGCTGTCCGGATTATAATAACGGCGCGGAATCCTGTCCAGTTTTATCTGGCTGCTTAAATCGTTTCTCATTACAATAGTCGTCCTATTTATAATTAGGGATAGTGTTGATTTTCAAGGTATTCAAGAGAAGCCCCTTAAAGCCTCCCTAATAAGCGACAAAATTAAGGATTATTTTGGAAACAACAAGATATTTTCAGTATTTTTTTGGTTAAATATGGTTACTTTTTTGAGAGTACCACACTCCGCTTAACCCCAACAAGAAGAATTTACAATTACGAATCCTTCCAAAATAAACAGTTGAACTCGGGAGGAGGGAAGTTGGCATTATTTAAAATTATTCCAAATAGTTGATAAAGTGACAAAACGAGGCCAGAGGGGCGCTTAGAGTGATAATTACTGAGATAGAGAGCGTCTACAAGCAGGCATCCAAACTGCTTTAAATCCGTTGTATCAACCTAATTGACAATGGATAGTAAGCGCAAATATAAAGCAGTACTCAAACATTGAAACGAGAGTAATACTAACGTGCTGAAAACAATGACATTGCGAAATAAACGGAAAAAGCAAATTTTTCCGCACTTGTTTTTTACTTTTTTTTCAACGAATTTTGTAACCGCAAAATTGGTAAGCAAGCAATATCCTCATTAATATTTATGAACGCAACGCACCTGGAAAAATGGGAAGAGTGTCGTGCCTTTATCAAAGACAACATCACTCCGACACACTTCGACACCTGGTTCCGCGACATCACCCTTCTGGAGTTTGATGCCGAGGCACGCAAACTTGTGCTAATGGTGCAATCGTCGTTCTTCGTGGATATGCTTGAAGAACGCTTCCAGCCTGTGCTCCGCGCCGCGGTGAAGAAAGTGTTCGGCGAAGAAATCAACATCTTCTATGCCTACCGCAATATCGGCAACGATCCGACCTCGGTAAGCGTGCAGAAAACTACCGCACCGTCGCCCGCGATACTTGCACAGCGCAATACCAAGCCCGCCAATCCTTTTGTAGAAGACAGCGGCGATGACTTTGACTCGCAGCTCAATCCACGCTACACGTTCGAGAACTACTGCGCGAGCGACAGCAACAAGGTGGCTCGATCGATAGGCGAGGCCATAGGCAACAATCCGACGCTCAAGACTTTCAATCCGCTCTTTGTGTTCGGTCCTGCGGGCGTGGGCAAGACTCACCTGATACAGGCTATCGGCATCCGCATCAAGGAACGCAACCCGAAGGCTAAGGTACTGTATGTGACGGCACGTCTTTTCCAGAGCCAATATACTGCATCACTGAAGACTATCAACAACTTCTTCAACTTTTACCAGAAGATCGACACGCTGATAATCGACGATATCCAGGATCTGCAGAACTCGCCGAGCACCCAGAACACTTTCTTCCATATCTTCAACCACCTTCGCCAGCTCGATAAGCAGATAATCCTATCGAGCGACCGCTCACCTGCCGAAATGGAGGGCTTCGACGAGCGTATGCTGAGCCGCTTCAAGTGGGGCATGCAGGTGGCACTCGAACGGCCCGACATCGAACTGCGCCGCGACGTGCTCAAACTCAAGGCCGAGCAGGAAGGTATCAATCTGCCGGTAGATGTGGCTGAATTCATAGCCTCGAACGTGACCAATACGGTGCGCGAGCTTGAAGGCATCATGGCGTCGCTTGTTGCTCATGCGACGGTGCTCAACCAGGAAATCTCGGTTGACCTCGCACGCCGCGTGGTGAGCAATGCTGTGAAAATCAAGCGCAAGCAGGTGAATTTCGAGATAATAGCCGATGCCGTTGCAGCACACTACAATATCGAGCCCGATCTGCTCTTCACGAAGACGCGCAAGCGTGAGGTGTCGGACGCACGCCAGATAGTGATGTATCTTGCCAAGAAAATCGCGAAGATGCCACTGACCACTATCGGACACAAGATTGACCGCACACACGCTACGGTGATCTACGCCTGCAACAATATTGAAGACCGCCTCGCTACCGAGAAGAAACTCGCTGCCGAAATAGAGGCTATCGAAGCTGCCATCGCTTCGCGCTAATCACTATCTTTCTTTAACACAGCTTGTTCAGTCTCTGGAGATTCTGAACCCGAGCTTCATTATGTAGCGGAGGGTCTCCTGCGAGGTACGGCGATCGTAATCGCGCTCCTCTTCAGGAAGTTGCTCGTATGGCACGAGGCAGGGAGTTGTTCGGGCGGCATCGTCGCGCGGGCCGAGCGTCCAGCCTTCGGCACGTCGTGTAGCAGCCCATACTTCGTGCACATTCTTAGCTATCTCTTCGGCAAGAGCTTCAAGCTCGGGAGGAAGGACGACATCTGAAGTGTCGGCCGGGGCCGGAATATATTCTTTCATATCGAATTATTTGATTTAGGCGAGATTTTATCCCATGAGAATTCGGAGAGAAGCTCGGTGAGGGAGATCGGCTCTTCCTTAGCAATGATTCCTGAGAGAGCTGCTATCCTGCCGAGAATCTGCTGCGGAGAAGCGGTCTCCCTGAGCGCATCCATGGCGAGAGCTCCGTCGCGCTTCGAAAGGCGCTGACCGCTACTGTTGCAGAGCAGAGGGAGGTGGGCGTGCTCCGGAGGTGTAAGGCCAAAGAGGCGGTAGAGGTAGATCTGCTGGGCGGCGGAGAGAAGAAGATCGGAACCGCGCACCACCTCGGTGACTCCCATGGATGCATCGTCGACAACGACAGCAAGCTGGTAAGCCCAGATGCCGTCGGCCCGACGGAGGATGAAGTCGCCGCAGTCGCGGGCAAGGTTGACACTCTGCTGCCCGAACACACGGTCGGTATAAACGATTTCTTCGTCGGGAACAAAGAGGCGTATCGCGCCCGAAGCATGGCTGTGCGAGGGGAACGGAGGTGCTGGAGCCGGGCGGCAAGTTCCGGCGTACACTACCCTACCGTCGGACTGGTGAGGTGCCTGAGTGGCGAGAATGTCGGCCCGGCGACAGGTGCAGCGGTAAGTGAGACCCATGTCCTCGAGCCTTCCGTACCACTCCTTATATATATCGGAGCGTCGACTCTGGGAATAGGGACCCGAGGGACCGAGGTCGGCGAGGCCGCCTTCGTCCCAGTCAAGACCAAGCCAGCGAAGGTCATCTTCAATAAGCTGAGCGAAGGTGCTCTTCGAGCGCTGGGGGTCGAGGTCTTCGATACGTAAAATCCAGCGGCCTGAAGATTTGCGGGCCGAGAGCCATGAAAGCACAGCAGCATAGACGTTGCCGAGGTGCATACGCCCGGTGGGCGAGGGGGCGAAACGGCCGGTGACTATGGCTTGAGGGGTAGATTTCATGGCACAAAAATAGCGATTTTTTTCTGTGCGGAGCAGAAAAATGGGGTTGAGAAGAAAAAAAACGGCTCAAACGCTTGCAGATTCAAAAAAAGTGCGTACCTTTGCAGTGCCTTTGAAAAATGGTGCTTATAGTTCAGCTGGTTAGAATGTCGGATTGTGGTTCCGAAGGTCGTGGGTTCGAA
>CAYYQS010000158.1:0-4472 GCA_964472555.1 uncultured Bacteroides sp. | reverse complement strand
TATTGTGCCGCTGTATAAAGCAGGGGTACGTGAGTTTATTGTGGAATCCGTGCCGGAGGAACTGAAGGACTCGGACGCAAAGTTTATAGTTACGGATGATGTGTATGCAACGCTTCGTGGTTTTGCCCGGGAGAGGCTGTCGGGCTACGAGGGCGGAATAGTGATTACGGGAAGCCGCGGCAAGACGACGATGAAGGAGCTGCTCTACCGCGTGCTCAGAAATGAGCGGAAGGTGCGCCGTAGCCCCGGGAGCTGGAATTCGAGCATAGGTATTCCCTTGGCGGTGTGGGATATGACAACGGACGGAGATAGGTCGACTCTACTTATCACTGAAGCAGGAATCGACGGTCCGGGTCAAGGTGATACGGTAGGAAAAATGCTCGGGACGTCGCATACGACAGCGGTGGTGACTCCTTTAGACGAGGAGCATGATGAGGCTTTTGCTTCGCACCGGGATAAACTGCTGGAGAAGATCAGCGTGATAAAAGGTTGTAAAACGGTGATTTATGCCGATACAGACCGTGAGTTTTCAGATCTTCTGAAGGAGAATATGCCGGGAGCTGAGCTTATTGCGGTAGCGCAGGGGGATTTTCCTACGATCTATCATGCGTTAGCTTATGCCGTGGCTCTCAAAGCGGGGGCTTCGGAGGAGACTCTTGAGGATATCTCCCGTCAGCCTCTTCTCAATAAGTTAAGACGCATTGCCGAGGGTAGTTTTAATAATACGGTATACCGCGATTTCTTTACACCTGACCTCCGTTCGCTTCAGAATGCTCTGGATTTCATGCGCCGTCATACCACTCCTTCGAGGGAAAAGGTGCTTCTGGCCGGAGATCTGCTTGAAGGGACTTTTGAAGAGGCCCGCGAGTTAGCTCTGAAAATGGGAATAGACCGAGTGGAGCGGGTGTCGGAAGAATTGCTGGCGCGGATTCATATGGGCAGTGAGATAAAGCATGCGCAGGTGCTTCTTTTCGGAGTTGACTCCCCTTTGCTGACAGCTACCGGGGATGCACTCGAAAGCGCCGGTCATGATACGACCCTGCAGGTAGATCTTGATGCGATAGAGCATAATTTCAATCATTACCGGAAGCTGGTGCCACCCGGCACGGGAATAGTGGCTATGGTGAAGGCGTCGGCGTACGGAATGGGAGCCGTCGAGATAGGCAAAGCGATGCAGAGTGCGGGGGCGGCTTCGCTTGCCGTGGCTGTGATAGAGGAGGGTATTGCCCTGAGAGAAGCGGGAATAACAATGCCGGTAATGGTACTGAACCCGGTGACAAACCGCTATCCTGCACTATTTTCACACAGGCTTGAGCCTGCAGTGTTCTCGCCTGATGAGTTGCGTCGCGTGATTGCGGAGGCTGAGGTTTTCGGGACTGAAGACTATCCGGTACATATCAAGCTTGATACCGGTATGCACCGGGTGGGTTTGATCGCTGATCAGGTTAATGAGATTGTTGAGATGCTTAAGGGTACAAGGGCTGTGAAGGCTGCTTCGGTATTTTCGCACCTTGCCACGGCAGATTGTCTCGACAAGGACGATTATACCCGTCAGCAACTCGATACTTTCAACCGCATGTCTACGGCTCTGCGCCAGGGACTTGGAGAGGATGTGCCCCGGCATATACTCAATACTGCGGGAATGATGCGCTTTGCCAACGAGGCTGAATATGAAATGGCGCGACTCGGAATCGGTCTTTACGGCTTGCCTCCCTATGAGGGTGATGAGGGTGCCGATCTGAGGCCTGTGGCAACGTTCAGATCTCACATTATTTCGCTGAAACACTGGCCGGAAGGGACTCCGATAGGATATGGCTGCAAGGGGCATACGAAGGGGGCGGATTCGATCATTGCGACTGTTCCGGTAGGCTATGCCGACGGTATAGACCGACGGCTCGGGAATGGGGCTGCACGGTTTGTGGTAAGGGGAGTTGAGTGCCCCACTATCGGAGTGATATGCATGGATCTGTGCATGATAGATGTAAGCGCTGTTCCGGGGGTGTCGGTAGGTGATGCTGTTGAGATTTTTGGTCCTACGATGCCGGTGTCGGTACTTGCTGATACTTTGGGTACGATTACTTATGAGATTCTCACGTCGGTTGCACCACGTGTTAAGCGTGTGTATATCAAGCACTAATTCAGTTTTGCCTAATTTTTGCAAAAAATATTTCGAAAAAAGTTGGTAAAAAATTTGGTGGAATGAAAAAATGGTCGTAACTTTGCACCGCAATTGAGGGAGAAACCTCACAAGCAAGACTCCGTAGCTCAGTTGGTAGAGCAACTGACTCTTAATCAGTGGGTCGAGAGTTCGAGCCTCTCCGGGGTCACAGAAGAAGGAATCGCAGCAGCGGTTCCTTTTTTGTGTGTTGTAGGAGCAACTGCCTCACCGTGTCTATTTATTGGCAGTGGGTCGATAGTTCGAGCCTCTCCGGGGTCACATTTAAAGAGATAGTCGAAAGGCTGTCTCTTTTTTGTGTTGTTAGAGCAACTGCTTCACCGAGTCTATTTTATTCAATAGTGCATCGTGGATTCAGTAATCGTGGTATTAATATCTGTAGAATGGGTATAAGAGCGGGTGGAAATATGATGTAACTTTGCGATATCAAAGTATTGCAGTATATGACCGATAAAGAATTTCTGAGTTATGTAGCCGAAGGCAATCTGATCGTTGCCGGGAGCGAGATTCATAAGAAGATGCACTCAATAAGTCAGAGGGCGTTGCGTCTGACAACTAAAATGAATGGCGCGTACCATGCTCCGGAGGAATTACGTGAACTTATGGCTGAGCTGATCGGCAAGCCTCTTGATGAGGAGTTCGGTCTTTTTCCTCCGTTCTATACGGATTGCGGTCAGAACATTAGCATCGGGCGGCATACGTTTATAAATATGGGTTGTTCGTTTCAGGACTGGGGAGGCATAACGATTGGTGAGGACTGCCTGATAGGCCATAATTGTACTATATGTACTGTAAACCATGCACAGGATGCGAATCATCGCGGAGATATGGTGTGCTCTCCGGTAAAGATTGGTAATAAGGTGTGGATAGGGGCTAATGTTACAATTCTGCCGGGAGTGGCTGTGGGTGACGGAGCTATCGTGGCAGCCGGAGCGGTGGTGACCAAGAATGTGGAGCCTAATACTATTGTGGGGGGCGTCCCTGCAAAGTTGATCAAGAATCTTTGACGGCTTATGAAAAGATTAATCTTTAATGTAGTACTTGCTTTAGCAAGTGTTCTTCCGATATTTTCGCAAATTCAAAAACACGACAATATGATGAAAACGGAGCCCCTGAATCTTACTCAGGAATGGGATAAGACTTTTCCCCAGAGCGATAAGGTAGATCACTCAAAAGTGACTTTCGTGAACCGCTATGGTATTACTCTTGCCGCAGACCTCTATAAACCGAAGAATGGCAGTGGCAGGCTTCCGGCGATAGCTGTTAGCGGGCCGTTCGGTGCGGTGAAGGAGCAGTCGTCGGGGCTCTACGCACAGGAGTTGGCTGAGAAAGGGTTTCTCACTATTGCTTTTGATCCTTCCTTTACAGGTGAGAGCGGAGGATCGCCACGGTTTGTGGCGTCGCCCGATATCAACACCGAGGATTTCAGCGCAGCTGTGGACTATCTGCTTTCGCGAGATGATGTAGATGCTGATAAAGTGGGTATTTTAGGTATCTGTGGCTGGGGCGGAATCGCTATCGAGGCCGCTATCAACGATCCGCGGATAAAAGCAACTGTCGCATCTACCATGTACGACATGACGCGGGTGAATGCCAACGGTTACTTCGACGGTGAAAACAGTGCTGAACATCGCAATGCCAAACGTGCGGCTATGGCGGCACAGCGGACTGAAGATTACCGAAAGGGCTACTATAAACCCGGGGGTGGTGTGGTGGATCCGCTTCCTGATGATGCTCCGGAATTCGTGAAGGATTACTACGATTATTATAAAACTCCACGCGGATATCACAAGCGCTCACTGAACTCAAATGACGGTTGGAATGTAACTTCCAATCTTCCGTTTCTCAATTTCAAGTTTTTCGAGTATGCCGATGAGCTTGAGAATGCAGTGCTTATTGTGCATGGCGACAAGGCCCATTCCTTCTATTTCGGTAAGGATGCCTATGAGAAACTGAAAGGCGAGAACAAGGAATTCCTTGCGATACCCGGAGCGAGTCATACCGATCTTTATGATCAAAAGAATATAATTCCGTTTGAACGGATAGTGGTCTTTTTCAATAAAAATTTTGACAAATGAAGTGGTGCCCGATAGTTTTGGGTGCGCTTCATGGGGTGTTGCTTTCATTAGGAGTCTGTGAGCAGGACTGATTATTCAAAAAATGGTGTGAGAAAATTTGGCGGTTAGAGAAAAAAGCAGTACCTTTGCGGCGCTAAACAATACAAAACCAATATCAATTAACTAATGGCAACAAAAATCAGATTACAACGTCATGGTCGCAAGAACTATGCGTTCTA
>CAYYQS010000157.1:0-4512 GCA_964472555.1 uncultured Bacteroides sp. | reverse complement strand
TCCGTCTTGCCGACGGGACGGAGCTCATCGACTGCATGTCGTCGTAGTATTGCATGATTCACGGATATGCCAATTCAAGGCTCAACGAAGCAGCTGCGGCTCAGATGAAAAAAATGAGCCACGTGATGTTCGGTGGTCTCACCCACACACCTGCTGTCCAACTCGGCAAAGCTCTCCTCGAAGTCGCACCTCCCTCGATGAACAATATCTTCTACGCCGACTCCGGCTCGGTTGCCGTAGAAGTGGCTATGAAAATGGCTGTTCAGGCTGCAATTTCAGCTTCGGGAAGTCACCGTAAAACTAATTTCGCCACTATCAGGAGCGGCTATCACGGCGATACGTGGAACGCCATGAGCGTCTGCGACCCCGTCACAGGAATGCACGGAGCCTTCGGCTCGGCTCTCCCCGTCCGTTTCTTTGTCCCTCAGCCCCGTTCCCGATTCGGGGGGGAGTGGAATCCCGATGATATCCGCCCACTCGCCGAGCTACTCGAAGCCAAAGCTGACGAAATAGCTGCGGTAATCCTCGAGCCCATTGTCCAGGGTGCCGGAGGAATGTGGTTCTATCATCCTCAGTATCTTCGCGAAGCTCGCCGCTTATGCAATGAGCATGGCGTACTTCTGATTTTCGACGAAATAGCCACGGGGTTCTGGCGAACAGGTCGCTTCTTTGCATGGGAGCATGCCGGGGTCGAGCCCGACATCATGACTATCGGAAAAGGCCTTATAGCCGGATATCTCACCATGAGTGCCGTGCTCACCACTCGCAAGGTTGCCGACACTATCTCTCGCGGAGAAGCCGGTGTACTCATGCATGGTCCTACATTCATGGGCAATCCGCTCAGTTGTGCTATTGCACTCGAATCTCTGAAAATGCTCCGGGAGCAAGATATGGCGGCAAAAGTGGCACACATCGAGCACGTGATGAAAGAAGAGCTCGCCCCCGCGGCACAACTCCCGGGTGTGGCCGACGTGAGAGTCCTCGGCTCAATCGGGGTGGTCGAGCTGAAGCGCAGCGTCGATGTCGGCAGATTCCAGAAAGAATGCGTCCGCCGCGGAGTGTGGATCCGTCCGTTCGGAAAGAACGCCTACATTATGCCTCCCTTCATAATCTCCGACGAAGACCTTCGCACTCTATGCCGTCAACTTATAGCCATAATCAGTGATGAACGCAACTATTAAAGAGACCCTCGATACCCTCGCGGCTGAGGGGAATCTCAGGGTAATTCCCTCTTCTGCCCATGGCTCCAATGTCGACCTAAGTTCCAACGATTACCTCGGCATAGCTTCGCGCACCGACCTTCAGAACGAATTCCTCGGCACCATTTCTCCCGACGAATTCATAATGAGCGCCTCCGCATCAAGGCTCCTCGCCCGTCGTCAGAATGCATTCTCAGCTCTCGAAACCTGTCTCGCAAAAGCATACCACCGCCCCGCACTCCTTTTCAACAGCGGATATCATGCTAATACAGGACTGATATCAGCGCTAGCATCAACGGGTATGCACATTATTGCCGACAAACTCGTCCACGCTAGCATCATCGACGGAATCAAGCTCTCGGGTCTCTCATTCGACCGGTTCCGCCACAACGACGTAGCTCACCTCGACCGCCTCGCCGTAAAAGCGGTAGCAGCCGGAAAAACACCGCTCATCATCATCGAAAGCATCTACAGCATGGACGGCGACTCAGCTCCGATTTCCGCAATCGCTGAAATTAAGAAGCGTTATCCTGGAGCAATGCTCTACATCGACGAAGCTCACGCCGTGGGCGTCGCCGGAGAGGCCGGTCTCGGACTCGCCTTCTCATCCGGACACTTCAGCGAGGCCGACATCGTCGTCGGAACGCTCGGCAAAGCCCTCGCATCATCCGGAGCGTTCGCTCTTCTTTCCGACGATCTCTACAGCTTCATGGTAAATAAAGCGCGTAGCCTAATCTTCTCAACAGCCTTACCCCCGGTTTCAGCTCTTTGGAGTGCATTCATCTTCGAGCGCGCATTGGGCATGGACTCTGAGCGCGAACACCTGCGTAAGCTCGCACAAGCCCTCTCCGAAGAACTTGCCCTTCTGGGTGCGAACACTCTTCCAAGCCACATCCAGCCTCTCGTTGTCGGCAATCCCAAGCGCGCCGTGGCACTCTCAAAAGCTCTCTCGGAGCAAGGATTCGACGTTCTCCCGATAAGGACTCCGACCGTTCCTCCGGGCACCGACCGACTTCGCTTCAGTCTTTCGGCTGCTATTGATATCGATCAGATTCGTCGCCTCGCACCGGCTCTGAGATCATGCCTCTCTAACCCTCAATTAAACTAAGATGACCGCCAGATCAAACACCTACTCCCGTAGGAGAGCCGCCCGCAAAAAAAGTTTCAACGGCAAAGCTATCGCAATTGCCGTCGTAGTCGCTCTCGTGTGCTATGCCGTCGCTTTCTCCGTCGACTCCTACGCACCCAAAAAGCCCCGTACGGAGCCTCTTGAGGGATATTCCACTGAAGCTCTCGAGGCTGTGACCATACCCGCTTCTACGGCTCAGATAATGAAAGACTACGAAGGATTTACAGTATCATTTAATCCGCAATATCATCAGCCTAACTATGTAGTATGGGAACTCACAGCTCAGGAAGCTGACGGCTCGAACAAACGCGAATCCAACTTTAAGGCTGATAATACCGTTCCCGGTTGCCCGACTCTTGACGACTACCGCAACTCGGGCTTCGACCGCGGACACATGGCTCCGGCCGCCGACATGAAATGGAGCGCACAAGCCATGGCCGACTGCCACTACCTGACCAACATGTGCCCGCAGGATCATAAGCTAAACGGAGGACGGTGGGCAACTCTCGAAGCAAAATGTCGCACATGGGCCAAGCGCGACAGCGCGATAATCATCATTTCGGGGCCGGTCCTCTCCGACATCATGCCTCGTAAAATCGGGGCCTCCGAGATTCCCGTACCGGAGCGTTTTTTTAAAGTCATCCTGTCGCCATTCTCTAATCCTCCGAGAGCAATCGGATTCATCGTACCCAACTCCCCGAATGCCGAAGGCATCGAGAAATTAGCCGTAAGCGTCGATCAGGTTGAAGCTATCACAGGATTCGACTTCTTCTCGGCATTGCCCGACTCTCTTGAGAATGCTATTGAATCACGCCTCAATTTCCGCGATTTTAACCGACAGACAAAATAATGGACAACACTCAGATATACAATCCCGAAGACACAATCTGCGCAATCGCCACCCCGCTTGGCACAGGAGCAATAGCCGTCTGTCGGCTCAGCGGACCCCAAGCATTCCCCATCGCCGCCAAAGTGTGGAAAGGCAAGAACCTCTCAGAAGCCCCTACCCATACCGCACATCTGGGCAACCTCGTCGACCCCGCCGACGGCTCAATCCTCGACCAGGCAGTCGCCACAACCTTCAAAGCTCCCCACTCTTTCAGCGGCGATGACACTATCGAATTTGCCATTCACGGATCACGGTGGATACAACGCCAGCTGATTGACCTCCTTTGCCGCTGTGGCGCGCGCCCGGCCCTTCCCGGTGAATATACCCGCCGGGCATTCGCAACGGGACGTATGGACCTCGCAGAGGCCGAAGCCGTGGCCGACCTCATCGCTGCATCATCTGCCGCTTCTCACCGGCTCGCCATGAACCAGATGCGCGGACAATACTCACTGAGACTGAATTTGCTCCGGGGCAACCTGGTAGAACTCGCCTCCCTTCTCGAGCTCGAACTCGACTTCTCGGAAGAAGACGTGGAGTTTGCATCCCGACCGCGATTGTTAGCACTCGCCAACACCATACACCGCGAACTCGATATTCTCGCCCGGTCTTTCGACGCCGGACAAGCGATTAAAGACGGAATCCCGGTGGCTATTATCGGCCCTACCAACGCCGGAAAATCCTCTCTCCTCAACGCTCTCCTCGGCGACGACCGCGCCATAGTAAGCGACATTCACGGCACCACCCGCGATATCGTCGAAGACACCCTCGAAATCGGCCCTTACCTATTTCGCATCAAAGACACCGCAGGCCTGCGCCACACTGACGACACAATCGAAAACCTCGGTATTGAGCGCTCCCTCAAAGCAGCAGCCACCGCCTCAGTCGTGCTCATGGTCATCGACCCTGACGCCATGCCCGAGCTCACAGATATAGACCCCGCAAAAACAATTTTCGTCCTCAACAAAAGCGACATTGCCGACACCTCCCGGGCCCGCACCACCCTCCACACACTTTACCCCGACGCCCAGACCCTCGTCATCTCAGCAAAAACCGGCGACGGCATCCCCGACCTACGCTCCGCCCTCCTCGCTCGCGCCGAAGCCATGACCGCCACCGGCACAGCCGCCGACTATACCGTGACCAACGCACGCCATGCCGCCGAACTACGCTCAGCCGCCACAGCCGCCGCCGCCGTCGCCACCGCACTCACCACGGGCCTCCCAGCCGACCTCATCGCCCAAGACGTCCGCGCCACAATCCACCACCTCGGCGCAATCACCGGTCAAATCACCACC
>CAYYQS010000156.1:0-4592 GCA_964472555.1 uncultured Bacteroides sp. | reverse complement strand
TGATGTAACCGACGAGGACGTCGGTTGAGTCGGTACCGGGGTAGTCGACGATGTGAGCGGTGATAGCGGCGCCACGGCGGCGCTGTCGCTCGAGGGTGAAGATGATGTTTCGTTCCCACCAGCGGAGGGGACGGCCGAACCATCTTGCGAACTCGAGGGTGATGTTGGGGAGTCTTCGGCGGGGGTGGGGTTTCATTTTCTTACCTTTTTTTGAGTGCAAAGGTAAGTGGTGAAATGCGCCGATGATGTGCGGAAATCCCCGGGGTGGGGAAATCATCCGGAGACAAACCCCGATGCGTGAAGGTCGGCGGCCTTTTGTTGAGGTTTAAAATCAGAGGGGGAGGTTAATCGTAGTCGATTGCGCGGGAGGGGGAGACTGTGGAGGCGGAGCGGGCTGGGATGTAGAGGATGTGCCATGCTGCGGCGATGACGCCGAGGTTGAGGAGGATGAACCACCAGGGGCGGATTTCGACAGGAACGGCGTTGAGGTAGTACATTGAGGGATCGAGCGGAATTGCGGCGGTGTATTTCTGGATGAGGAGGAGGCCAATGCCGAGGATGTTGCCGATAATGAGGCCTATGGCTACGATGCGCATGCCGAGGTCGGTGAAGATGCGACGAATCATGGGGCGTGAGGCTCCCAAGGCGCGGAGGATGCCGATTGTGCTGATGCGCTCGAGGATGAGGACGAAGAGGCTTGAGATGAGTGTGAAGCCAGCCACGGCGAGCATGAGGATGAAGATGACGGTGACGTTGGTGTCGAGGAGTGCGAGCCAGTTGTAATATAGAGCTCCGCTGCTGTGGATGTTGCCTACATGGTAGTACTCGTCGAGCTGTCGGGTGGCTACGGCGTCGACGAGGTTGTACTGTAGCTGCTGAGTGAGCGGGTCGATGTCGGCTTCACGGAGACCGCGGACGTCTATCGAGTTTCCCTGCAGGGAGTCGGCTCCCGCTACTTTCTGCAGTCCGCGGAGGGAAGCGTAAACTATGGAGCGGTCGTATTCGCCGAAGTCGGATTCGTAGAGAGCTGCTACGGTGTGTCGGCGGAGCTTGATATCGCCGTCGATGATGAATGTTGAGAATACCTTGTCTCCGAGGCTAAGTCCGAGCGAAGATGCGAGTTGCTTGGATACTACGATGTGGTTATCGCAGGAATCGGAGGCGTAGGCAGGCCATGAGCCTTCGACGATGTTTGATTTTTCGAAAGTGAAGGGTGCTTCGGCGGTCTGACCGATGAACATGACGCCTTCGAAATTATTGTCGGTCTTGAGCATTCCCGGCTGGCGGAGTGTGAGCCGGATGTCGGCTTCGGGGGGAAGCACCGAGGCGAGGCGTGAGTCGAGAGCCTGACTGCGGGCGATGAACGGTATGGCCGTGGCATCGGCGGCGGAGTAGGGGGCTCCAATCGAGATCTGGGCGTCGAAGCCTGAGAGTTTTGCCACGATACCACTTTTGAATCCTACGACTATGGCGAGTGTGAATTCCATAATCATGAGAGACAGAGCCACTCCGACAACGGCTATAACAACCGCTGCCGGGCTGCCGCCACCAGAGCCGAGACGCATGCGCCGTGATATCCAGAAAGCTGTATTCATAAAATGACGTGCAAAGTTACGGAAATTATCACTAATTTTGCAATATGATAGGCCTAAAGGGCGTTAATGAGAATATGAAACTCCGAGATATCCTACTATATTTACTGTTGGGACTGATTCTCCTGACGGTATTTTCGTGCCGCGGCCCCAAGCTTTCGGTAGCTGACGAGCAAATGGCGCGCGGTGAGTACTACGATGCGTCGCGCACTTACAGAAAGCTTTACAATAAGCTGACCAAGAAGGAAGAGCGTGCGCAACGCGGTGAGATCGCCTATAAAATGGCGGACTGTCATTTCAAGCTCAATCAGTTTGCGAGGGCGTCGGCTGCGTATCAGAATGCTTCGCGCTATGGCGTGACCGACTCTACGCTTTATCTGAAGTTGGGGCAGTCGCTTGCCGCGGAAGGGAAGTATCAGGCCGCAGTGAAGGCATTTGAGCAATATCTTGACTATAAGCCCGGTGACGCTCTGGCAGAAAACGGACTTGCCGGAGCTCAAATGGCAGCGGAGAAAAAGGGTGGAACTCGGTACGTTGTGAAGCAGGATAAGCTTTTCAACTCGCGTCGCTCCGACTTCTCGCCGATGTATCTTGATAAGAGTGAGGATCAGATATATTTCACGTCGACCAACGAGAAGGTGACGGGTGATCATAAGAGTGAAATCACCGGGATGAAAAAGGGTGATATATGGTTTGCTACGAAGAATGAGCGCGGAGAGTGGAAACGCCCTGAGCCTGTGGAGGGAGAACTTAACACGGATGCCGACGAGGGTGCTGTGTCGTTTTCGCCCGACGGCTCGACGATGTATCTGAGCCGTGCCCGTCGTGAACCGAACTCAAATACAGGTGTGGAGATATATACTTCGCAGCGCTCGGATGCCAAGTGGAGCGCTCCTGTGAAGTTTGAGATCACTCATGATACGATTTCGAGCTATGCGCATCCGGCGGTTTCGCCTGACGGAGTGTGGCTGTACTTTACTTCTGACATGCCTGGCGGTCAGGGCGGCCGCGATATCTGGCGAATCAATCTCAAGGAGAGGGCCGGATCGCTCGAAAATATGGGTGAATGGATAAATACTCCGGGTGATGAGATGTTTCCCTACGTGCGGAGCGACTCGGTGCTATATTTCGCGTCGAACGGTCATCCTGGATACGGAGGACTGGATATTTTCCGCGCCGAGCTCACTAAGTCGGGCGGCTGGCATGTGACGAATATGGGAACTCCGGTGAATTCGTCGGCCGACGATTTCGGAATCACTTTCGGGAACGGAGAATATGGTTTCTTCAGCTCGAACCGTACTGACGGTCGCGGCTACGACCATATCTATTCTTTTGAACTTCCCGAGCTGAAGATCCAGATTTCTGGGTGGGTGCTTGACAAGGACGAGGAGCCTGTGCCGAATGCGGTGATACGGATAGTGGGTAATGACGGTTCAAATCAGAAGCAGATAGCGCGTGCCGACGGATCTTTCTCTTTCCCTCTCGACCGCGGTGTGAGATATGTGATGCTCGCGGGAGCAAAGGGATATCTGAACTCCAAGCAGGAATTTACGAGTGATACGGCAGAAGAGGATGCCGACTATGGAGTAGACTTCATACTTGCATCGGTGAATAAGCCGGTGGTGATCGACAACATCTTCTACGATTTCGACCGCGCGACCTTGCGACCGGAGTCGAAAGAAGCTCTCGACGAAATGGCCGAAATACTGCGCGATAATCCTAATGTGACGATAGAAATGGCGTCGCACACCGACAGAAAGGGATCGGAGGCATATAATATAGATCTTTCGTCGCGTCGTGCGCAGTCGGTGATCGACTATCTGATTTCTGTAGGCATCGCGGCTGACCGTCTGCAGAGCCAGGGCTACGGTAAATCGCGCCCCAAGACTATCACTAAGAAACTGGCACGTGAATATCCTCAGTTCAAGGAGGGTGACGTGCTGACGGAGGAGTTTATCGAGGCGCTTTCGCCTGAAGACCAGGAGGTGGCAGACCAGATAAACCGCCGCACAGAATTCCAGGTGCTTTCGCTTGACTATCAGATGTTCTGATGATGCGTTTCCGTACAGAGATAGAGAGTATTCGCCCGGGCTTCGAGCTAAGTCATTCGCAACCGGTGGTTCTTTTAGGGTCGTGCTTTACGGATGAGATAGGAGAACGGCTTGAAGAAGACGGTTTCGATGTGATGCGTAATCCTTTCGGAGCGCTGTATAATGCGGCATCGATAACTAACTGTGTGAAGCGAGCTCAGGCTAAGGAAGGTTATACTGAGAAAGATCTGACCTCAGGCCCCCGTGGGTGGCACTGCCTCGACTATGCTACAAAGTATAGCGGTGAGGACGCTGCGGCTCTTCTCGACAATCTTAATAAGACAAGGACGGAGTTAGGGGCCTACCTTCGCCGCAGTCCGGCTGTGATAATCACTTTAGGGTCGGCATATGTGTACCGGCTTAAAGAGTCGGGTGGGGTAGTTGGTAATTGCCACAAGTTCGATGCCGGATGCTTCGAGCGGGAACGGATGAGTGTTGAGGAGATAGCTCAGACACTCAGAGAGTGTGTGGATTTGCTGAAAGAAGCAGGAGCGGAGCATGTGATATTTACGGTGAGTCCTATACGGCATCTCGCCGACGGGCTGCATGGCAATGAGCTGAGCAAGGCCTCACTGCTGCTTGCGGTGGACAGTGTGCTTGACCGGACCGAGGGCGGAACGGTTTATTTTCCTTCCTACGAAATTTTGCTTGATGATCTTCGCGACTACCGGTTCTATGCGTCGGATATGAAGCATCCGTCGGAAACCGCGGTGGATTATATATATGAGAAATTTACGGAGGCTTTCTTCAGTAAGGAAACCATGAGGAAAGCTCTCGACAACAGGCGTGCATGGCGGAGCGCTCATCACCGCCAGATTTTATGAAAGAAATTACTCTTCCTACCAAACGATATCTTACTTCTGACAGCCGGTCGATAGCCGATGCTGAGAATACGGCATTCGCGGCTTTG
>CAYYQS010000155.1:0-4693 GCA_964472555.1 uncultured Bacteroides sp. | reverse complement strand
CGGTGGTAGGTTCGTCGAAGATGAATATCTGAGGCGAAGCCTTTCCCTGGGCGAGAAAATAGGCGAGCTTCACACGCTGATTCTCACCACCCGACAGCGTCGACGACGACTGCCCGAGCTTGATATATCCCAGACCAACATCATGCAGCGGCTTGAGGCGCTGAACTATACGCTTCTCCGTTGCACCGTCGGCCTGTGAGAAAAATTCTATTGCATCGTCCACCGTCATTTCAAGTATATCGTAGATATTCTTGTCGCGGTACTTCACCTCGAGTATGTCACGCTTGAAGCGCTTTCCGTGGCACTCCTCACACTCTATGGTCACGTCGGCAAGAAACTGCATCTCCACAGTGATATGACCTTCGCCCTTGCACGCCTCGCACCGGCCGCCTTCGGCATTGAACGAGAAATAGCCTGCCGGGATATCCATTTGCTTGGCTGCCTGCTGCGACGCCATGAGAGTCCTTATCTCATCGTAGGCCTTAAGATATGTCGCAGGGTTGGAGCGCGATGAACGGCCGATAGGATTCTGATCTACAAACACCACTCCGGTCATTCGTTTAAGATCGCCAGTTAGACCCGAGAAGGCTCCGGGCGCATCTCCTTCTCCGAGATAGTGGCGGGTAAGAGCGCGGCAGAGGATATCCCTTACGAGAGTAGACTTTCCTGAGCCGCTCACACCGGTCACACACGTCATCACACCAAGCGGGAAGTCGACCGTCACATCCTTGAGATTATGCTCCGTGGCGCCGTTCACGCGGATGTAGTCGCGCCACGGGCGCCGGTGCGAAGGCACCTCTATGCCAAGTTGACCCGTAAGATATTTCATGGTGTAGCTGTCCTTGGCTCCCACAATATCGCTTGGAGATCCCTGAAATACGATGTTGCCTCCTCCGGTTCCTGCGGCAGGACCTACATCGATTATTCTGTCGGCCGCACGCATTATATCCTCATCGTGCTCAACTACCACAACCGTATTTCCTAACTGTTGCAACTTTCTCAGCACACCTATGAGTCGCTCTGTATCACGCGAATGAAGACCTATCGACGGCTCGTCGAGAATATAAAGCGAACCCACCAGACTGCTCCCCAGCGACGTAGCCAGATTTATTCGCTGACTCTCACCGCCCGACAGACTGTTGCTCAGGCGGTCGAGAGTGAGATAGCCAAGACCTATATCAACAAGGAAAGTGAGACGCTTCGTTATCTCCGTAAGCAGGCGCTCGGCGATCTTACTGTCGCGTTCATCAAGCTCCAGTCCTTTGAACCACTCCAAAAGCCGGTTTACAGGCTTGGTGACAAGCTCGGTAATCGTCGCACCTCCCACTTTCACATACGAAGCCTCCGGGCGCAGACGTGTACCACCGCACGCGCGGCAGGTGGTCTTTCCACGGTAACGAGCTAAAATCATGCGGTATTCAATGGCGGCACGGCGCGACGCCACTTCCTCAAAATAGTCATTGATACCACGCACCTTCTTGCCGTCGCCCTCCCAGAGCAGCTTGCGCTGAGCCTCACTCAGTTTATTATAGGGAGTATGAATATCGAAATCCTTGGCATTGTGGATGAAATCAGTCCGCCACTTCGCCGACGAAGGCCCGCGCCACGGTGCCACAGCACCGTCAAACACCGACAGTGCCGCATTTGGTATCACAAGATTCTCGGCTATATCGAGAGTCTTGCCGAAACCCTCGCACACAGGGCACGCACCCATAGGATTATTGAAGTTGAACATCTGCTCCGACACCTCCGCGAAAGTGATACCGTCGGCCTCGTAGCGCTTGGAGAAAGGATAGCGCACAACATCTCCCTCAGGAGTCCACACCACCAGCGTGCACTCGTCATGACCCTCGAAAAAAGCCGTCTCCGCAGAATCGGCCAGACGCGAGAATTCATCTCCACTGTAGGCCACCGACAGACGGTCAACAAGCAGCTCCGGAACCTCTCCCGAATTCACATCAAAGTCGGCGATATCCACAAAACTGTTCTCCTTGTCGAACACACGCGAATAACCCTCCTTCACATAAATCCCCAGCTGATCGGCAAGACTACGCCCCTCGGGCAGACGGATAGGAGCCGTAATAGCCACTCGCGTACCCTCAGGATAGCTCCTTGCTGCCGCAAGAACATCTTCCACAGAATGCTTCTTCACAATCTGCCCGCTCACAGGAGAATAAGTGCGCCCGATCCGTCCGAAAAGCATTCGCATATAGTCGTAGATCTCAGTCGACGTACCCACAGTCGAACGCGGATTGCGCGTATTCACCTTCTGCTCAATAGCTATCGCAGGCGGCAGACCACGGATAAAATCACACTCCGGCTTACGCAACTTACCCATAAACTGACGCGCATAGGCCGACAGACTCTCCACATACCTACGCCGCCCCTCAGCATAGAGCGTATCGAACGCAAGCGACGACTTCCCCGAACCCGAAAGGCCCGTGATAACTACAAGTTCATTGCGCGGAATCTCAACATCAACATTCTTCAGATTGTTGACCCGCGCCCCTTTTACTATTATATTGGAAACTGACATTATCAATCTTTTTAACTTACAAAGTTACACATTTTCCACCCCAACTCCAAGCATTCCGCCCTCCATTTCCCTTAAATATCCCTGCATTTCCTTCATTTTTCTTAAATTCCTGCCAAATTGCTGACACCCCTAACCCTTAAGTAGCAGGTGTGCTGTTTTATAAAACCTTCACCGTTTACTACCATATTAACTGAAGAATTCCAGTCGCGTATCATATAGTGCGCTTTGCCCTCATAATCAAAATATCCTCCGGGAAAGTCTACGCGCTCGAGAGTGTCGGCGTTAAAGGTGTAGGGACCGATATAGCGACGGTCAGCAAGGACGGTTTCGACACTTGGTTGCAGTCCCAACCCCGGTGTAGTGATTCCGCCATTCCTTTGGGTAGCTTCATTTTTCTTATATTCACCAATCTTCATCATCAAAGCGGCACTCATGAAAAAGACTGAAATATGCACTATATTCCATCATATGTTTGTTTTGATATATCGCTCTACTAAAAAACATTACATCGAACGAATCAATTGCCGCATAATCTCCAATTATTAGTGACTTTAACCGTTCCACATTCCACGACTTGATAGCGGAATACAGCTCCCTACATGAATGGATGTTTTCAGTATTTTTATTAACACCTTTTTCTGTCTCTAAAATACTATCACATGTCGAAAAATAAGCAACAGTCTCACTGAACTTGTCAATCTTTGCAGGTGATAAATCAATGAATCTTCTGATACTGATTATAGTGTCATTATCTACACATTTACTTAAGAACTCGGAATCAATACTTTCTTTTAAACAAATATAACCATAGCTCTCCAGAGGAATATGCTCAATCTTTAAAGGAATAAAGTCAATAAGTCTGTAAAAAGAATCTCCTGGTACTGTATCATATTTTGCCACATAAAATTCTCTTTTTTCTGCAGGAATTATTGAATCAATATCTACAGTTTTTGCGATTTCGCGTAGAGGTGGACTCAGAAAAATAAAGTTATTAAGATCCTCATTAGGATTCCAGAACACATCATTACCACATTCATTCTCATATTTTCTGAAAGCCATATCTATAAGTGGCCTACTCAATTTATATCTTCCTGATTTGGGTAAATCTGCATACGCCATATTTGGAGATGCTAATATCCCCATGCAATAAATGAGTATTACCAAAATAGATGATTTTTGTTTAATATCCATAACGATATCGATTATTTCTATCATTAATCAATCGGTAATTTGTTACGCCCATATTATTGAAGTATAGAGACCTTCCATCTTTGATAATTTGCCCAAAAAAATTGCCATCATCGTATCTTCCATAGAAAGTACGTTTGGGTAGGTTTTGTTCTGTGCGTATTAAATTTTCAATATGGGTTGTATAAATTTCCGAAATTTTAATATTTGTATTGCCATTATCTGTCCGAACATTTCCAATACTCTTCCAATTCTTTTTAAGTAATTGCGTGTTTTCTGGATTCCAATAAAAGTCTATATGAGCTAATTCATGAGCCAAATCAATTTTACCGTTCGGCTCCAAACCAGACTCAGTAGGGATTTCTGCTCCTTGTGGATACCATTTTATATAGCCTGGAGTTGCCATTGATTTTTCGTCCGAGTTATAAATCCTCACCGACCTATCATTCTCAGCAACTCGAGAAACCAAATCCCTTCCATTATCGCCCTGCATTATATAATTGAGCGCATCTCTAACTTGTCCTACAAAACCATCTCCCGTGTAGGCGCTCCACCCATTATCACCATTTTTTGAATAGAAATCCCACTTATCATCAATACATTGCCATGAATAACGCACTTCATTTTCCCAACAGGTAATCCTATTCCCACTCAAATCCGAGTATTTATTCGGATTAGCACCGCAGTAAGAGTACGGACTGAGCCATGGAGTGTCGGAGGCGAGACGGTCGGGCGCCCACCACTGGAGGGTAGCGGCGTTGTAAGCGCGGGGGCCGAAGTCGCTGTCCCCCTTGGAGAGGAAGCGCATGCGCTCTTTGCCTGCGTAGAGGTACGGCTGTCCTTCGGGTTCACCCCACGGTTCACCGTAGGGGTAGTAGCAGGTGTGCTGTTTTATGAAACCTTCAGCGTTTACAACCATATTAACTGAAGAATTCCAGTCACGTATCATATAATAAGCCTTGCCCGAAT
>CAYYQS010000154.1:0-4710 GCA_964472555.1 uncultured Bacteroides sp. | reverse complement strand
GGCCTTTTCTTACTAATTGCTGAATAGTTGGCATTCTTGTCTCTAAAAATTGATAATATTGATTTTTCAGCCTCTGAAACCTCAATCGACAATCCATATATAACTACACTTAAACAACTGAATAACAGCCGTCTACGCGCAATGATGCCGATTTTAGCTCCAAAAACTTTGCAAAGATAATGAAAATTAGCCTTTTACACAAATATCTCTATAAAAAAATTTCATAAAAACTCTTAACGACCTTCTCCGCGCCTCCAATATGTCAATTCCGATGATCATCCAGATATTACAGATCCACTCTTAGGCCGATTATCCTTATCCCCACAATCTACCCCTACGCCGCTCTCCAATACACCTGCAACCCCTCTCCCGCCCCATCCGTTTTCCATTAGTATCGTTGACAAACAGACAAAAGTTATACTTAATACTCAAATTTAATTTCCGATGAAAGCCTCGTTTACTGTTTTTAACACTTATGTTTTGAGGTTTTACATTTTTTATACTACTTTTGCACATCTTTAAGCTTTATGAGCAATGAATAATCCCACTATGATATATCTCGTCGACTCCCCCGACAGTCATGAAAACCTACTCCCGCTCAGTTTCACCCGTCCGGTGGCTGATTTCCGCCTTGGCATCACCACAATCCGTGAAAAATGGGAGCATTTTATCCCTGGTCGTTACAACTACTATCCGGTAGAATATCTCCGAGAGAAATTCGGCGACGTGACTGATCCCGATGAAGAAGCTCTTTTCATAACAGGAGCACTGATTCCCGACAAAGATATAGCAGATGCAATACAAAATCTAAAACCAGGCGAAGCACTCTTCAAGGGTGACACTCCTCTCGCCTTGCATGGCACACTCAACAATATCCTTAATAAGGAGTATGCGGCCATTGAATATCCCGGCGATCCACGTATAGTGAGATACGTTTTCGACATTTTCCTACTCAATCCCGCTTTGATTACCGAAGACTTCCATCGCCTAACGGCCGGCCGAAAGTCGCAGCCACTTTCGGATTCAAACCGCGTGATCGGCGACTTCACTGATGCCGAGGGCAGGCAGTTGCTCTTCATTGAGGAGGGAGCCAATGTGGAAGGAGCTACAATCAACCTCCGCAAAGGCCCGGTCTATATTGGTCGGAATGCAGAAATCATGGAAGGGAGCTGCGTAAGAGGCCCGTTGGCTTTGTGTGAGAAAGCCAAAATAAGAATGGGCTCCAAGATATATGGCGGCTCCACCTTCGGGCCTTTCTGCAAAGTGGGCGGAGAGATTGACAATGCCGTGTTCTTCGGCTTCAGCAACAAGGCACACGACGGCTATCTTGGCAACGCAGTTATTGGAGAATGGTGCAATATCGGAGCCGGTGTCAACGCTTCCAATCTCAAGAACGATTACTCCAAGATACGTGTATGGAATTACAGTTCGCGTTCCTTCATGCGCACTACCCTTCAATTCTGCGGACCCATCATTGGTGACCACACTAAAATAGGTGTAAACTGCATGCTCAACACCGCTACTGTTCTTGGAGTGGGCGTGAATATTCATGGCTCCGGTTTCCCACGAGTATTCGTACCCAGTTTCAGCGAAGGAAGCCCTGTCACCGGATTCACCAACGTACCGATGAAGAAATTCCACGATATTGCCGAGCGTGTAATGAGCAGACGCGACCTGCGTCTCACGGAAGTAGACAACCGCATATACGAAAAGGTTTACGAGATCGCCTCCCGATTCAAAGGGTAATTGCTTTGCTTCTACATTGCCACTAATTGCTCCACATACAGCCCACCGGCTCGATTTTCAATAAAATCGAGCCGGTGGGCTGTATGTGGAGGGAGGGCTGTAAAAAAAAGACCGACTGCCATTGGTAGAATCGGCTAAAGCCGATTAGCTTAAACAAAAATTAGAGGATATTCCAAAAATTCCTACTGGAAATATAGAAATCTATTTAGAAGATCAAATTCTTATTGGGAATATTAAATTCTATTGAGAAAATCAATTTCTTATTGGGGATATTAGCCTATGGAATGATTAATGGAGGCAATGAAATGAGCTGGGGGCAATTATTACTGGGAAGCGGCAGGCCGAGGCACAAAGGGCAGCCCGAGGCACAACGGGTAGACCGAGGCACAACGGGTAGACCGAGGCGCAAATGTGGTAGAAAAACAAAAGTAGCAGACTGTTTCACAACATTCTGCTACCCTGTGATTTCGTAGACTGTCATACCTTCACAAGCCTGAGTCGCCTTACTCAACCACTAACTTACAATTTATATCACTATTACTTAAAAAGCTTTTTGACTTGCCATTTTTCACTACCGCAGGGAACGTTACACCCTGCGGAAAAATCTCACTGCAAAATTAGAAAAAATTTTTTACACTGCAAAGCATTTCTCATAAAAAAATGCAAGTTTTATACAAAATCACTCATAATCATATTGTTGGCAAAGTCATTTTTTTCATTCTTTAAGATAGCGGTATGGAATCTGCACCTTGCGCCTCATAGATTGCGGTACGGGGTTTGTGAGGGTCGCGCCATTAAGTTAGGTCTATGTCTTATCTTAGTGATTCTGCTTTTGTCACCTCTCATAGAATATTTTCACTTCTTATGCCAACACATAACTAAACACTATACTACCCCTTGCCAAACACTATTCCAGCCCTTAAGTAAACATCAAAAAACTTGCATACTCTCGTTTTATTCGCTAACTTTACCCACAATTAATATAACCCTATGTTAATATGGAAAAGAAAAACCTTGAATATCTGGCCCGTCTGAGGAAATCAATGGCCGACCATTCGATCGACGCCGCTGTAATCTCAAGTACGGATCCTCACCAATCGGAACTTCCTCCCGCGCATTGGAGAGGACGTGAATGGCTCACCGGTTTCACAAGCGAAAACGGCACAAGCGGAACTGCAGTAGTAACTAAAGACCAGGCATACGTCTGGACCGACAACCGCTACTTCATACAGGCTACCGAGCAACTGAAAGGCACGGGGTTCTCAATGATGCCCGAAGATGGCCCTGACGCCGTCAACCTGATCGACTGGCTCGTGGAACACCTCAATGCAGGCCAAACCGTAGGAATCGACGGAATGACTTTCTCCATATCCTACGCGCAACGTCTTGAGCAGGAGCTCAACGACAACAATATGAAGCTTAACGATAACTTCACTCCGTTTGACGAGATATATCCCGACCGTCCCGAACGCCCTAAAAACAAAATATTTGTTCACGACGAGACTATCGTTGGCGAAGATGTCAACGCCAAAATGGCTGATATCAACGCACAGGTCAAATCGGAATTTGCCAACGCCGTTCTTCTCTCCGCTCTCGACGACATAGCCTGGGCCACCAACCTCCGCGCCGCCAACGACATACCTTACTCTCCGATGTATCTCGCTTTCCTCTACATATCCCCCACTGAGAGAGTGCTCTTTGTTGACAGCGACAAACTTACCGATGAGGCCGCGGCTCACCTGAAGAAATATAATATCGAGGTGAAGCCATACGACAGTGTGGTAGATTTCGTGGCAACACTACCGAAAGACGTGCGTCTTCTGCTCGATCCCGAGAAGACAGCCCGCGGTATCTATGACAAGGTTGACTGCACACCTGTTTTCGGTGGCGACGGCATCTCAAAGCTCAAGAGCATCAAGAACCAGACCATGCTCTCCAATCTTGAGATCGCCATGGAGAAAGATGGAGTGGCTCTAACAAAATTCTTCATGTATGTAGAGCAGAACTATCCCTCCGGCAAACTCACCGAGATGTCGCTCTGCAAGGAACTCCGCGCCCTTCGTCTTGCCGACAAATCATGTGTAGACGAAAGCTTCGCGCCCATCATCGGCTGGAATGAACATGCGGCCCTACCCCACTACGAACCAACGGCTGAAACTGACGTGCCAATCACCGGCAACGGTCTTCTGCTCGTAGATTCAGGCGGCCAGTATGCTTACGGCACTACCGATATCACCCGTACCGTAGCTCTCGGTACTCCCACAGCCGACATGATCCACGATTTCACCCTCGTGCTCAAGGGCAACATCGCCCTCTCGGCAATAAAATTCCCTGCAGGCACACGCGGTTCGCAACTTGATGTTCTGGCCCGTCAGTATCTCTGGAACGAAGGAAAAGCTTACTTCCACGGAACCGGACACGGTGTAGGCTTCTTTATCAACTGCCACGAAGGACCGCAGTCTATCCGCACTCAGGAGAATCCGGTGGTGCTCGAGCCCGGTATGGTTACCAGCAATGAGCCCGGCCTCTACCTTGAGGGCCGTTACGGCATACGTTCAGAGAATCTCATAGCATGCGAACCTTGGAAGACCACCGAATTCGGTCCGTTCCTCCAGTTCAGGACCATGACCCTCTTCCCCTTCGACACCACCCTGCTCGACACCTCTATCATGACACCGGAAGAGATAGAATGGCTCAACGCTTACCATGCGGAGGTACGCTCACGTCTCACCCCGCTCCTCTCCCCGGAAGAAGCCGCATGGCTTGAAAAGAAAACAGCTCCAATAAGCAAAGCATAAACTATAGATAAATCATGGCAATCATACAGTCAGTACGCGGGTTCACCCCCGAAATAGGTAAAGACTGCTTCCTTGCAGCCAATGCCGTAATTGTAGGCGACGTCATCATGGGCGACGAATGCAGCATCTGGTTTTCCACCGTGCTCCGTGGCGACGTCAATTCCAT
>CAYYQS010000153.1:0-4799 GCA_964472555.1 uncultured Bacteroides sp. | reverse complement strand
AATCCACATTCATGGTGGAGATGAACGAAGCCGCCTCGATACTCAACAACATGAGCGAACGCTCGCTCATCCTCTTCGACGAGCTCGGGCGCGGTACCTCTACCTACGACGGTATCTCGATAGCATGGGCTATCGTAGAGCACATCCATAACCACGCCGGACTACACCCAAAGACCCTCTTCGCCACTCACTACCACGAGCTCAACGACATGGAGGCGCTCTACGACCGAATCGTAAACTTCAACGTCTCTGTCCGCGAAATCGACGGTAAAGTAGTTTTCCTCCGCAAACTCGCCCGCGGAGGCAGCGAGCACAGTTTCGGTATCCATGTGGCTAAACTGGCCGGTATGCCGCAGTCGATAGTCAAGCGTGCCGATGCAGTACTCGCCCAGCTCGAAGCTAACCGCGGCGACTCGACCGACTCCTCTCTACGCATCACTGCTCCACCCTCCGACACTGTGGCAGGAATGCAGCTCTCGTTCTTCCAACTCGACGATCCGGTGCTGTGCCAGGTGCGCGACGAACTACTTGGAGTCGACATCAACCGCCTGACGCCTCTCGAAGCACTCACCAAACTTCACGACATCCGGGGCATTCTCACCGGCAAGCACGACTGAACCCTCCCTCTCTTCCTTTTAAACACCTCCTGCCTCTCACCATGAATTACTTCGCCTTTATCAGCTATACCGGAGCCGACCGCAAGTGGGCTGCGTGGCTGCATCGTCAGCTCGAATATTACCGTATTCCCACAGGGATATTCACCGACAGTGGCTCACACCCGAAGAATCTGCGACCCATTTTCTGGTATAAGAAAGACCTCAGCGGTACGGTACTTGCCGACGCACTACGGCGCGAACTCGATGCATCTCGCTATCTGATCGTCATCTGCTCTCCGGAAAGTGCACGCTCGGCATGGGTCAACGACGAAGTGAAGAGATTCTGCGACACCGGCCGTGCCGACCGCATCATCCCCTTTGTTGTGGACGGTGAGACTCATTCAGCCGACCCCACACGCGAATGTCTTCCACCGGCTTTGCGCGAACTTCCGCGCGACCGAGAGATCCGTGCTATTTCCGTGGCCGACCAAGGCCGTCGCCACGCGCTCGTCGACGTCGTCGCCACCATGCTCGGAGTGCGCTTCGACGCACTCTGGCAGCGCTACAAGCGGCGCCGCACGCGCCTCGCCTGCGTATGGTCAGCTGTGGCCGCACTACTGGTGGCAGTAGCTCTTTTTGCGTGGGATTACACCCGCGAGCGCACGGAGTACTACTCCAACTCTGTCGACATCTACGGCATACCTCAGGGCATAGGACGTCTCACCTCCGAGCAGGTCGCCCACCGCTTTCACTCTCTCCGCTTCACCTATCGTCGCACTCCCTTCGGAGAGCCCGGCTTTTACTCATGGAGGCTCGATAGGGTCGAGGCGGTAAACAGTGCCGGATATACCAACGGCCAAACCGTCGACGGCATCTACCAGTATCCTGTGCTGAAATTGGACTATGCCGACGGTAAACTCGACAGAGTAACCGGAAAAAATATCGACGGCGTCACGGAGATGATCTACACTATCCGCGACGACTTCGACGGCACTCCGGCCGGAATCGTCGACCTTGGCGGTACGGAAATCACCCAGGCATCCGGATACCTCCCCGGTGCGGTATCGGACGACGCAATCACCACGCGGTCGAAGATCAAGCGGTTGCACCTAATCCGCGACGACCGCGGGCGAATCATTGCCAAAACATTTCACTCAAACAACGATGATGATCTGAAGGCAAGTGCAATTGCCAACGAGCACGATACCTTCGGTGAACGCTACACTCTCTCCGACGAAGGGCTCATGCTCCGGGCCGACTATCTCGGCCTCGACGGCAAGCCCTCACCCAACCGCTACGGGGTTGCTTCGGAAGTAAGCCGATACAACGCCGATTATACCGTAGCACACACCGGATACCTCAATATTGAAGGACTGCCTGTACTCAACGAAAATCTCTTCGCAGGCGCCTATGCATTCTACGACAGCTGGGGTAATGTCACTTCCATAAGGTACTGCGATGTCGACGACAAGCCGATTTACAATAAGTGGCTCTATTCGATTATTGCAATTGATACTGACGAAAAAGGCAATCGCACAGCTATACGCTATTTTTCTCCCGACTCGGTTCTCACTATAAATGAAGACGGATTTGCCATAACGGAGATAGATAGCAACAACCAGGGTCGACCAATCGTCACCCGATATTACGATGAAAACGCTACACTGGCTCCCGCAAAAAATGGAGCTGCAATAGTAAAAGCAAAATTCGATTCAAAGGGTCGTCTCACACAACTGTCGTACTTCGACAAAGACGGTAAGCCTATAATTGAAGGAACCGACGGTTGCCATTCGCACACGCGCATACTCGACGCCGACGGCTACCTCGTAGAAGTGCGCTTCTTCGACGAAGATATGAAGCCCACATTGTCTACAAGATTAGCCCATTCTACCACTTACGCCTACGACCCCTACCACCGCATCACTTCAGTAGCTTTCTTCGATACCGAGGGGCGACCTACTCTCAACGACCAGTTCTACCACCGAATGGATCTTACCTACGATAGCCGTGGAAACCGTATAAAGGAAGAATTCTTTGATAGCGAGGGGCAACGCATACTCTGCGACAACGGCTACGCCGTACACGAACTCGGCTACGATGATGCGGGCAACATCACATTCCGCCGGACTTTCGATACCGACTATCAGCCTGTTTTTGTCAATCTGGCGGTGACCTTGAGAGACCAATTCAACCCCAAGGGATTGCTCGTGAAGCGCAGTTGGTACGACGCCGACGACTCTCTTACCACCAACCAGAACTGGGTGGCGATCGAACAGTACAGCTACGACGAAGAAGGCCACAACACTCTCATCCGTTTCTTCGATAAAGATTCACTTCCTACTCTTGATAAAGAAACCCTCGCCGCATCAATCGTAAAAACTTACGACCGGAGCGGTAATTGCATCCGCGAAGAATACTTCGATACTGCCGGAAAGCCGACCCTGAATGCCAACCATACTGCTGTTACTGTGTATGAGTACGATGACAAACGCAATAATATAGCCCAGGCTTTCTTCGGTACAGAGGGAGAGCCCGTGGTATGCTCACTTGGCTACCATGGCTGGAAGAGAATTCTCAACAGCAGAGGCAGTGATATCGACAGAACGTATTACGGCACCAAAGGTGAGCTCGTGCCCGACAATTTTGGAGTAGCACACTACCATAACACGGCCGACGAACTCGGACGCATAGTGAAGGAAGAATACTTCGCCGCCGACGGCTCTCCTGTCGAACACGGCTCATACGGTGCTGAGGCCTCAATGATTGAATTGGACAACCGGGGTAGAATAACTAAGAGAATGCGGCTTGATTCGCAAGGGAATATCAGAAATCCTTCAAACCTCGAATACATCGCATTCGATATATCAGAATACGACAATCGCGGCAATGAAATAAGAAAAGAATACCGCGATGCCGACGGCAATCTCACTAAAAGATTAGGTTACAGCTCGATAGAGTTTGAAAGAGATGCTCTTAACCGTATCACGTCGCAGACGCATTTCGACGCTGACGGCAAGCCTGCCAGTGGCCCCAACTTCTATGCCCGATTTACCGCGCGCTATCCGCACCCCGACAGTATCATCTATACTTTCATGGACAATCAGCTCCGTCCGGTAATCAACATGACACACGTAATGGACAGCGGAAACCTGCGGAAGATGATCTACACCGACTCGGTTGGAAACCTGACGATGTACCACAATCCTACCTTAGGACCGCGTCCCTTCGCCATGATGATAAATACCTTCGACGCCCACCGTAATAAAATCGCTACTGACTTCTACGGTAGCGACGGAAAGCTACTTTCAGATGACAACGGACACGCATCGGAGCACATGGCATACGACGAGCGGGGACGTCTGATTGAAACAAGAGTTCTTGGAGCCTACGGAGCACCAGTCTCCACTATAGAAAGTGGCATATCGCACGTACTTTTCAAATACGATGACTTCGGAAATATCGTGGAGCAGACCTGGCTGGACGCCGACGACAAACCCTCCGATAATCCATGGGGGTACTGGAAAATAAAGAACGAGTATGACCAGCGTGGAAATAGGGTGAAGTCGTGGTACACTCTTCCGGATGGTACAGTTACCAACAGGCGGCCTTCTAATGGTGGTCCTAATGGTGGTCTGGCCGATGAGAGCACTCGAGCCTCTCTTCCCGAAGAACTACGGTCTCTCATTCTCTGCTCCGTGGAAGGACTCGGCCAGATGTGGGATGAGGGCTACCGTGGTATGTACGTAGTGCTCCGCTTCAACGACTGGGTAGTTGGAGTCAACAACATCGAAGACTTCTCGAAGACAATCAGGAGTGCTGCGGGCAATCCGAAGCACGTTATTCTCTGGCGCTTCGACGAGAATAACCCCGAGGGTGGAGAAATTTTCGATCAGACCTTCTCGGAAGCTCCCCTCACAGCCCGCTTCATGGATCTCTCCTGCCCCGACGATACCCTTCCACGCTTAGCAGCCGCCAAACTGGCTGCACACGAGCATTAATAACTGCCGAAGGCATATTATTTTTACCGCAATGTCAAAGTTCTCTTCGCTGCGAGGCGTGAGAGCTATGCTCTCATCGTGTGCGGGGCAGCTGCCGCGTAGGTGTAGAAGATGAGTTGCTCCCTCCCGGGAGGTGACTTCTTCTCTTTATGCGGCGGTGAAGAGACTGGGAATAAGTATATGACTCTATGCCGGGGAGCTTCCT
>CAYYQS010000152.1:0-4831 GCA_964472555.1 uncultured Bacteroides sp. | reverse complement strand
CGAATTCCTTCGGTATGGCGAAGTTAGGCATGATCGGCGCGTGGTCGATATCGTATTCCTCGATCTTCGAAGCTATCTCGAGCGTATTCTCTATCGCTTCCGGCATATCGGCGAATACCTGCGTCATCTCCGCCGTGGTCTTGAACCACTCCTGCTTCGAGTAGAGCATACGGTCTTCGTCGCTCACAAAGTGGTTGGTGGCAAGGCAGATAAGCTTATCATGAGCCTCCGCGTCGGCTTCGTCGACGAAGTGAACGTCGTTCGTGGCGATGATCTTCACGCCGTGCTTCCGCGCAAGCTCTATCAGCTGAGGTTCTATCTCTCGCTGTATCTCGTAAGTCTCGTGATTGGCGCGGGGCTGCGTGGCCTTGTGGCGCTGCAGTTCGATATAGTAGTCGTCGCCGAAAGTCTCCTTCCACCACGCCACGGCGCGGTCGGCACCCTCGTAGTCGCCGTTGCGCAGCAGCGTCGGTATCTCGCCGCCGAGGCACGCCGAGCAGATTATCAGACCCTCGCGGTGAGCCTCGAGTTCCTTTTTGTCGGTGCGGGGGTGGTAGTAATAGCCCTCCGTCCACGCTTTCGATACCAGTTTGATAAGATTTTTGTAGCCCTTCGCGTTTTTGGCGAGTACCACCAGATGCCGCCCTTTGTCCTTGGGGTCGGTGCGCTCATGCAGATCATTTCGGGCCACATACATCTCGCACCCTAAGATAGGCTTCAGATACTTAGCCTGCGCACGCTCCAGCTCCCCGCGGGCAGCCTCGATGGCCTCGGCGTCGCCCGATTCCTCGGCCGCCTTCAGGGCATCGCGCGCTTTGCCGATTTCTCCCTTCACCTTCTTGTTGTGCTTCTTCACATCATTGAAGAAAGCCTTGGCGCCGAACATATTGCCATGATCGGTCATCGCAAGCGCAGGCATTCCGTCGGCTACGGCCTTCTTGATAAGACCCGACACCGACGAAAGTCCGTCTAAGAGTGAATACGACGTGTGTACGTGTAGATGTACAAACTGCGACATAGTTGAGCTGGAGTTTTTTGAGGTGAGAGATTAAGTTCTTGAGGCGCTTGCGGTTATTTTCCCTTGAGTTCCGACGGGTGCTTCAGGAAGTACTGACGGAGAATCTCCTCGATATTGAAGTAATAGCCCGAAGCTCCCTTGCCCGAAGCATTCTTCACACTTATATAGTCGAAGTGCGGAGCTTGAAACTCCTGCGACGTGGCCGTGTGGCCCGACAGATTCAGAAAATCATACTCATGCTGCGGATACACCACGATGAACGCATTCTCCGTGTCGGCTCCGGTGCCCGATGCGGCGATCACAAGCAGAAGATGATTGAGCTTGTATTGCCAGATCTTGGCAAGATCGTACTTGCGGTTCTGCTCGTACACAAAGATGCGGTTGGTGAGCTGACGCAGATCCACAGGATTGTCGTCAAGCACCTGCAGGGCATAGTCCAGCATCTTGTCGCGGTCGGCACGTGTGCGCTTCTCCTTGGCATACACAGGCAGCAGTTCATTCAGCAGAGCCTTGTTCGGTGCCTCGCGGTAAGGATCATAGTCCTCCTGAAACATTGTCCCGTAGTAGAAATACTGAAATTCCTCCGACGTCATCGTGGTATCGTTCGCCACAAAGCGCTCGTAAAGACGGGGATAGTAGTAGGGAGAAGTCTCATCGACACTCGCCTTTGCTATCGCCTCAAGATCCGGTCGACCCAGATCGCTCCGTGCCGTCGACTTGCTCCATGCCGAAACTCCGGCAAGACACAAAGCCAGAAAGATCAAAAGCCTTCTCATAGCACTGCCATTACCGCTATCGCCGACATTACGGCAGTTACCACTGCAGGAAGACCGGCTCCCGCAAGATAAGAGAGGAAAGCCGGTGAATTGATCGCCATACGCGGACTGCGGGGAGTGCGCATGTAAGCCGCTGCCCCGAAAAACGCCGCAAGAGCCGAGCACAGAATCATCGATGCAGCTGTCGGCGAAAGAAGATATCCTAAAAGTGAGCCCGTGATGGCGCCACCGCAGATGTAGCCGTGGCCGCCGCCTCCTTGAGTCAGTTTAGGCTGAAGTATACGCAGCCCCAGCACGATAGCAGTGGCTATGCCCCAGTAAATCGTCACATGGGTACCAACATACGATGCACCCGAAAAATACGCGCTCAGTAGAGCTGCAAAAGAGATAAGAGCCGCAGGCACACGCGGCACAAACAGGAGTGCCGCGCCAAGAGCTGCAAGCACGATGGCGATAATAGCGAGAGGTGTGAGTGTCATAGTTGCAAAATTACCAAAAAATATCCCCACACCACAATATTTCACTTAAATTAACGGCCTGCACTCTCCATTCGTGAACACTATCACCCTCTCACTCGTCATAATATAAATACTATCCTATGGAAATGCATCACAATATTCGTCACATCCCGGCAAGAACCCTCTTGGCCGCTAAAAATATCATAGTGTCATGAGCTGGATCACCGACATACTTCGCCAATATCCCGCCCTGGCACTGTTTCTCACCGTGGGCGTCGGATTCTTTCTCGGAAAAATCAAGATACGCAACTTCTCACTCGGCAGCGTCACCGCCGTACTACTCGTCGGCGTGCTCGTCGGCCAGCTCGATATCACTCTATCCGAGCAGCTCAAGACAGTATTCTTCATGATGTTCCTCTTCGCCGTAGGTTACAGCGTAGGCCCAAAGTTTTTCCACTCCCTCCGCGGAATGGGCCTCAAGCAAGTACTCTTTGCAGTACTCATGTCGCTCAGCTGCTTCGGAGTCACAGTCCTGCTCGCACACCTCTTCTCATATTCCGTAGGCGAATCCATCGGACTCTTCGGTGGCTCCCAGACGTGCTCATCACTAATCGGCGTCGGAAGCGATGCTATTAAGAATCTCAACATCTCCGACGCTCAGAAACAGCACGAAACAAACATTCTCCCCGTCTGCTACGCCGTGACATACATCTTCGGCACTCTCGGCACAGTAGTAATCCTCGGCACATTCGGGCCTAAACTCCTCGGAGGCCTCGATTACGTCAAAAAAGACACAGCCGAGCTCGAAGCTCGCATGAACCGCAACGTCTGGGAGTCCGATCCCTCGTTTGTCCATGCCGCGCGTGGCAACGCCTATCGCGCTTATCGCGCTGAAAACCACTTCTTCAGCCAGCCACGCACAATAAAAGAAGTCGAAAAATACCTCCACGCCGGTGGTGCAGTCGTTTTCGTCGACCGCATCCGCTCCAGGCACGGCGTAAACGCATCCTCTCCAAGCCGTACAATATCTGCCGGTGATACAATCGTAGTATGCGGAACGCGTTCACAGCTCTTCAACTGTACCGACCTTATCGGAGCCGAAGTTCACGATAAAGAGCTCCTCGACTACCCCGTGGTCCGACTCCAGGTACTCCTCAAACTAAAGAAAGCAGGCCGGGTCACACTCCGTCAGCTCTACGAGCGCCCCTTCATGCACGGAGTCCTTATCGAGAAAATCACACGTAACGGTCATGAAGTGCCCGTCGAAGGCGACACAACCCTCCTGCGCTCCGACAAAATCACCCTCCTCGGACGCAGCTCCAATATCCACAAAGCAGCCTCCCGCCTCGGTGTCGTCGACCGTCCCACCATTGCCACCGACGTCATGTTCCTCGGCATAGCACTGTTCATCGGAGGCTTCCTCGGAGCAATATCCGTTATAGTCGACGGAATCCCCGTAAGCTTCGGCACAAGCGGCGGAGCACTCCTCGCTGGCCTCGTATTCGGCTGGTTGCGCTCCCGTCATCCTTCTGTCGGACAGATCCCCGACTCCGCCCTCTGGCTCATGAATCACCTTGGCCTCAACGTATTCATCGCCGTAGTCGGCATCGACGCCGCCACATCATTCATGGCAGGCCTGCGCGAAGTAGGCTGGATGCTCCTCATAGTAGGAGCCGTCGGCACCACCATACCCCTGCTCATCGGCCTCTGGCTCGGCCACAAAGTATTCAAGTTCCACCCCGCACTAACCCTCGGCTGCTGCGCCGGCACACGCACCTGCACCGCAGCCCTCGGTGCCGTGCAGGACACCCTCGGAAGCACCCTCCCCACCATGGGCTACACCGTCACCTACGCCGTCAGCAACATCCTCCTCGTCATCTGGGGCATCCTCACCGTCTACATCGTAGCCTGACCGTCTTCACCCTCTTCAGTCTCACTGCACTCAACGAAGGGCACCACGGAGGGTTGAGATATGCAATTTTCAATTTTGACCAACGAAAAAAGAGCGGACAAATCCGCTCTTTCCAATCGACTACTGTCGGTTTCTAAAATCGTTGCTTTCGCACTCGAAGTATTTCGTTTAAGAGGAAACTACCCTTTTATAAATACAAAGTTAGCTAAAAAATTCCTATCCGCAAAATATAAACTCCTATAACCCAATTAGAGTTTGTGAAAATTGTTAATACAAATGGTTCTTTAAGAATACAACATACTACCACATAAAACATCTTCCGAACCTAATATCTCATTGATCCGGGAGTAGAATCGCATTTCCCCACCTCCGGGATTTCCTACGACATCGCCTCCTCCCCGCTCATTACCTTTGCACCCAAAAAACTAACAAAGGTAAGAAATGAAACCCCGCCAACGCCGAAGACTCCCCAACATCACCCTCGAGTTCGCAAGATGGTTCGGCCGTCCCCTCCGCTGGTGGGAACGAAACATCATCTTCACCCTCGAGCGACAGCGCCGCCGTGGCGCCGCTATCACCGCCCACATCGTAGATTACCCCGGTACCGACTCTACCGACGTACTCGTCGGATACATCAACTGGTACATGACCCTCCTCCCCGGTACCG
>CAYYQS010000151.1:0-4866 GCA_964472555.1 uncultured Bacteroides sp. | reverse complement strand
TCTGATGAGAGAGTAGCTCGAGCAGCATTCCGGGAACTTCGGGTACACGGGCTTCGAAGTAGCTCTTGTCCCACATTCCGCGGCGTGTCCAGTTGGGCTCGAACGACGCGCGTACATCGTCCACGATATTCGTCATTATAAGATCAGTAAGGTCTCGTGATGCCATACGGGAGCTACCGTTGCCAGTCTTCTCTCCGGAGGTACAATAGATGCCCAGTGTGCCGATGATAGAATCATTTTTGGTCGTCCCGGCGTCGCTATGGAAAGCGAAACTGAAGTCGACGGGAATGCCGAGGCCTTCACGGTCGGGAAGCATTGATGAGCCTCCTGCGAGCCAGTTGACCCACAAGCCGCGGCTCTTGTAGTCGTCGCCGTAGTCATTGACATAGTCCGAGGGCGTAAATACGCTGTCGGGGGCCCCTGCCCACTGCAGGAAATATCGGGCGCCTTCGGTGAAGCGAGGATAGTTGCTTAGGGTATACTCGTAGTTGAAGCTGTCGAGTGGTTCCTTGACGATGCGGGCAACATTACCCATACCGCCGCCTATCTTTACCGCATCGGCTGTTACAACCTGATGCCGGTTCCGCCCGGCGTTGGTAAGCTCAATAATCGGAGTATCACCGGCCGATGCCGACAGGGGAAAATGCCCGAGGTAAATCCATGTTCCTCCGCCCATTGTCTGGTTTACTGTGAAGTGGTGTTCTCCGTCGGCAGCATGGATGGTGTAATGAGCAGCCTCGGTAGAAGTCGGGAGGGTAGTGTAGGCAATATAGATGGCGTAGTGGTCGTCGCGCGGAATTGCGGCGCTCCATGTTGCGGTTGCAGTGGCTTTGTCGTTTTTGCCTGAGAGTGCGGCTTTCAGGGATGTTCCGTCGGAGAAAGGATGATCGCCGTTGTGAAGCTCTGCCTTGGTATACGCGAAGGCTGGCTTAGAAGTGGAAGTCCAGCTCCCTGTGGTGGTGAAAGAACCTTTTGCGAACTTGCCGCCGTCATTGTCCGCTATGATCTCAGTGAGGTTGATGTCACGTTCGCGGGGAGACATCACGTAAGCTCCGGCATTTTCGAGCATGGGCATGAGAAATGGCATCACGTAGCTCTGGGTATAGAGGTCTTCGACAGTCTCGAAGAGCCGTGCGCGCTGCCACTCCCAGCGGTTAAGTTTGGGCTCGAAATACCACCCATGGCTTTGCCAGAGTGCAATGTTGGTGCCGTCGAGACCCTGAGGTGCAGCGGCTTTGCCTTCCTGTGTGATGAACGCTTTCTTTTCGCGCGGAGCGATGTTCTTCTTTGGAGCGAACAGAACCAAATCCGACATCGGCACAGTGTCCGCATAAAGCTTTACTGTGTATCTCGAGTCTTTCCCGAGTGCGTCGAGGCATGATGCCTGAAGTGCGGCATAAGCCTGAGCATCAAGGGGAATATAAGCCGCATTGGAGTTCAGGGATATGTCTATAGTGCGTTTTTTGTCATTGATTTTCACATCAGTAGCTTTTACAGCACCGAAGCCGGTTGTGCCGGGTAGGTAAGCAGCTACTGCTTGTGTGATTGCGTCTTCATGGTCTCCTGCTATTGCCTGAATCGGTGCGTAGAAAATCGATGCAGCAGCGATTAAGAGACTGATGGGTTTTAAGGTAGTCATTTATTGGTTTTTAGTCTTAAGATGTAGAACTGACTCTACATTTTCTACAAAGGTAGGACTTTTTTATCGGACTAAACCAATTTTTGAACAATAGAATTCGCTCTATAAACATTATTTAATATATATAAACATAATTTCAGGCGAACGCGTCAGTCGTGGTGATACGGCTCGCCCCGCATTATAGTTCCTGCGCGATATATCTGCTCAACGAAGAAGAGACGCACCAGTTCGTGCGGGAAGGTCATCTTTGAAAGTGAGAGCATTGCATCGGCGCGTTGGTAAATTTCCTCTGAAAAGCCGTAGGGGCCGCCTATCAGAAAAATCAGAGACTTAGGCAGTTCTACCGATTTACGTTCGATAAACTCAGAGAATTGGCGCGATGTGAGTCCTTTCCCACGCTCATCGAGTAGCACCACATAATCCCCCGAAGAAATTTCATCGAGGAACTTCCGGCCTTCTAATTCCTTCTGCTTGGCTGTCCCTGCCGATTTGGGAACACGTACGTCGGGAATAGCCGTAAGTGTAAACGGCCAGTAGAATGGTATCTTTTTGGTATATTGCGAAATAGCTGAGGCAATCGCGCTGTCGCGGATAGCTCCGATGCACATGAGTTTTATTTTCATGCCGCAAAATTAACAAATAACGAGCAAATTTGCGTATCTTTGCACCGGTTTAGCACTCCAAGAATCCAAACAGACAAGCTAATGAAAACTAAAGACGAGCTTATCGACGAACTTCTCGACCTATCTTTCGCGGAAGATATAGGCGACGGTGACCATACTACTTTAAGCACTATCGGCCCCGATGAAATGGGTCGGCAACACCTTCTCGTGAAGGAAGAGGGTATACTTGCCGGGGTGGAAATCGCACGCCGCGTGTTCGAGAAATTTGACCCTTCGCTCAAGATGACGGTTATGATTCCCGACGGTTCGCATGTTAAGCCCGGCGACATTGCTTTCGTCGTGGAAGGCCCCGTTCGCTCACTGCTCCAGACAGAGCGTACGATGCTCAATATAATGCAGCGTATGAGCGGCATAGCCACTACCACGGCAAAGTATCAGAGCCGACTCGACGGTCTCGACTGCAAGGTGCTCGATACCCGCAAGACAACTCCCGGAATGCGCATTCTCGAAAAAGAAGCCGTGAAAATCGGAGGTGGTTCCAATCACCGCATCGGCCTTTTCGATATGATCCTTATCAAGGACAACCACGTGGATTTCGCAGGTGGAATACCGCAGGCTGTGGCATCTGCCAAGGAATATTGCAAAGCCAAGGGCAAGGATCTGCGCATTGAAGTTGAAGTGAGGAATACCGATGAGATTCTTCAGGCGATAGAAGCCGGAGCTGACAGGATCATGCTTGATAATTTCACCCCCGGGAGAACTGCCGAGGCTGTTGAACTCATACGCTCCAAAGCTCCCCACGTGGAGATAGAGTCAAGCGGTGGCATTACCCTCGACACCCTCCGGGAATATGGAGAAGCGGGTGTGGACTTTATTTCCGTTGGAGCGCTGACACACTCTGTAAAAGGACTTGACATGAGCTTCAAAGCTTGCTGAATAATAAACGAAACAGAAGAAAGACATGAAATACTTAGCAACTATTTGCGCCGCTATCCTCGCAGGATGCGGTCTTGCATCGGCACAGTACGTAAACCTACAGCCGGGCAACGTTCTCACTTACACAGAGACTACCAAACTTGAAAAAGACTCTTTTACAGCCGACTACACAGCTACAGTTACCGACGTGACTACCGGCGACGACGGCGTAGTGGCGGTAACGATCGAAGAAATCCATAAAGTCCCCGGCAATGAGCTCGGTGAAATCAAGGCTACCGATTTCTATACCTACAATAGCGCCGACGGACTCACGACTCACTATGTGCTTCGTGGCGAAGACTATAAAGAACAGATTATCGACTTCATGATCCAGGCTGCCCAAAGCCAGGGACAATACCCGACCGACGACCAGATCAACGAACTGCGCAAGCAGCTCAAAGTGAAAGGAGACCTCGTTCTTCCGATCCCCGTTGAGATAGCTCCCGAGGCCAAGATTGGTAATTCTTCGGTGAAATTGAACGCTGGTACGGCATCAATGTCGATGAATCTCTGGGAGGGCAAATACCTCGGTAAAGAAAGCGTGGAAGTTCCTGCCGGAAAGTTCGACGACTGCGAGAAGATTTCATTCGTTCTCAAGACAACTTCACCCGAAGGAAGCGAGCGAAAGACAATCACCACATGGTATGCCAAAGGAATCGGAATCGTTAAGCAGATTTCTACCGATAAGAAAGGCAACGAACTCGATTCTACCGAGCTCAAATCGATTTTGAATTTATAAGGTAAACTTGATAGCGACGGGGCGAATTTTCATCGATTCGCCCTTTGTCGCTTTAAGACAAACACTCCAATAGAGTATGCAGAAAATCCGAAACGTAGCAATTATTGCACACGTCGACCACGGTAAGACAACCCTTGTCGACAAAATGCTCCTTGCCGGAAATCTCTTTCGCGAGAACCAGAATGCCGGTGAACTCATTCTCGACAACAACGATCTCGAAAGAGAGCGAGGTATAACGATCCTCTCCAAGAACGTATCGATTGATTATAACGGATACAAGATCAATATAATCGACACTCCGGGGCACGCCGACTTCGGCGGCGAGGTCGAGCGTGTGCTCAACATGGCCGACGGCTGTCTGCTCCTCGTCGACGCTTTCGAAGGTCCTATGCCCCAGACACGCTTCGTGCTTCAGAAGGCTATAGAAATGGGTCTCAAGCCCGTTGTTGTCATCAACAAGGTAGATAAGCCTAACTGCCGCCCCGAAGAAGTACAAGAAATGGTATTCGACCTTATGTTCAGCCTCGATGCTACCGAAGATCAGCTTGATTTCCCCACGCTCTACGGTTCTGCCAAGCAGGGTTGGATGAGCACCGATGTGAATAAACCTACCGACAACATTTACCCCCTCCTCGATACCATAATTGAAAGCATTCCCGGTCCGGTTGAGAATCCCGGTGATCCTCAGATGCTTATCACATCGCTCGACTACTCGAAATATGTCGGCCGAATAGCTATCGGCCGTGTTCATCGCGGAGAGCTCCGTGAAGGTCAGGAAATCGGTCTGTGCCGCAAGGACGGAACCGTATCCCGTCAGCGTATAAAGGAACTTCATACTTTCGAGGGTATGGGCCGCAAGAAAGTTGAGCGTGTGGGCAATGGCGACATCT
>CAYYQS010000150.1:0-4866 GCA_964472555.1 uncultured Bacteroides sp. | reverse complement strand
TGCTCAATGGCTGACCGCCTCAGCGTTAACATATATTATGGGACAAGCTCTAAAATGTCGACGTTCTCTTCGCTGCGGAGGGGATAGAAATAGCAAAGGCTGCAGGGGAATCCTTGCAGCCTTTGTGTTGAGTCGGGGGATTAGAAATTATTCGCCTTCTCCGTCGGCCTCTTCTACGGTGTAGCCGATAGCTTCGAGGTAGTAGTTGGAGAGGTAGGGTTTGCCTTCGAGAGAGTCGCGCTCAGCGATTTTAGCACGGAAGTCGGCCATGCGGTCGGCGAAAGTGTCGACGTCGCCCTGACCGAGAGCTTTTTTCTCGGTATCGCAACTTTCGTGAGCGTTTGCTAAAGAATCGGCAGCCGCGTGGCGTGCTTCCATAGCAGCAACGGCTTCTTCGTCGATGCGGTTTTCGCGGAATATACCTTTAACTGTGATGTGTTTGCCTTTCGTGTCGGGAGCGAAAGCACCACCCATTTCAGCAGTAGCTTCGCAACGAAGGATGAGAGTAGTGTCGACACCGAGGAGGAATGCCTTGCGTCCACCATGAGAGCAGAGGTGAGAAACGATACCCTGCACTTCGAGGGTGTCGCCGACGATGCTGTCGGCGCAAGCGAATACTTCGTCGACGTAAACGGCTTCGGGAGCTGGCTCAGCTTCTGTCTTGGATGAGTTGCAAGCAACAAAGCCGAAGGAGAGTGCTGCGAAAGCAGCGAGGAATAAAGCTTTGAATTTCATAACTGGTTTATTTTAAAGGATTAGAATTCGGGAACGTGATAGTACCGTCGTTGATAGAGGTGTTGAAAAGGCTTTCGCGGAGTGCGCGGTCGTAGTCGAGGCGCTTGAGTGCGAGCAGACGCTCACGGATGAGCGGCGCAGCTGCTTCGTAGGGCATTGCAGAACCCGCGGGAAGCCAGTCGGAAAGTGAGAGAAGATAGACAAAACCGTCGACGTTGATGTCGATAGGTTTGGGTGTGGTTTTTGTCTGCATCATAGCCTCGAAGTCGAGCGGGATGCGAGTTTCGAGTTGCTGCAGGTCGATCCATGTATCGCGGAAGTAGTCGTAGTGGACTGCTGAGTTGGCCGCGGCTTTCTCGAGGCGGTCGAGGTCGGCTTCTTTTTCGGATTTATAGAGGCGACGGAGGAGAGGGAGGTTGTGAGCATCGTCGGGAATCTTGAGGTAGACGCCTTTGAGCATAGGTCGGTCAAGGGCGAACTCTGAAGCATGAGCATCGTAGAATGCCCTGACGGAGTCTTCGGCAAAAGGCCCGTCGGCGACTTGTGAAGCCATTGCACGGCGGTATGCACTCATGATGAGCTCGGAGCGGTAGTCGGCAGTGAGGCGATTTATTTCGTCCATGTCGACAACTTCGGATGCTTTGGAAGCAATGAGACGTGTTTCGATCCACGAGCGGATGTATCCCCTGGCGAATGCGGTGCTATCGGCATCGGAGAGGCCTGCCGGGACAACACCTCTGAGCTCGGATGCGCGAAGATACTCCCCTCCTACGCTTACGAGGACATCGGGCGGGATAGAAACATCGGCGCCACCGGCGCATCCCTGAACAAGGATACCGGTGGCGAGGATGAGTGCCGAAAGGATATTGCGGCACTTAGTATGACGACGAGGGTCAGTCGGCATATTTTTTCTTAAGGTCTTTGAATACGCCTTTGTTAACCTTCACTTTATATTTCTTGCGGAGACCTTCCACCCAGTTTTCCTCGAGTTCGGTCTGATAGTCGGTAACAGCAGCTCCACGAACGTCAGCAGGCTCCTCGGGCGCATCGATCACGCGGCCTTTGTAGGCTTTGTAAGCTTTCCATTTGTTGGTAGCGGCAGTATCGGGTTTGGGTTCTCCGAAACCGAGGTAGTCGGTGATAGCATTCTCGCCTTTAGCAGCGATGACTCGCTCAACCTTAACGTCGCGACCGAAACGTGTGCGCATGTTCTGAGTGAAAGCAGCAGGATCGTCGGAGCTTATAGTCTCGGCAAATTCGATTGCCTCGTCGACAAGAGAATCGGAAGCAGCGAAGATGATGATGCTCTTGAACTTGGGAGTTTCCCATGTGTAGCGGCTCTTATTGCGGTTGAAGTAGTTGCGGAGACCTTCGGTATCTTTAGCGGCGCGATCCCATACGTTGCGGTTTGCGATCTCATAGAGGAGGATGCCGTCGCGATACTCGTTGACAAGGTTGCGGTATTCGGGAGTTGTAGCCTCAAGGTCCTGACGGGCAAGTTCGAGGACGGCTTCGCGGAGCTGGTCGTTGACAGCTGCAGTGATTACCGACTCGGCCTGCTCTGCCGTTACTTTACCATTGGCAGGGAGAGAAGCGGCAACCTGAGCAAAGGATACTGTACCAGCGTCGAAAGTGGCTGCCGGAGTGGCTATTGCGGCGATGGCTGAGATAGCTACAGAATCGAGGTTGCCAACTACGAGTGCGCAAGCTTCGGCAATGCCAGGCTGATTGACAGCGGCAGAGTGAGCGGCAAGGAGCTTTTCGATAGCAACTTCTTCGGGACGGTTTGCCCGCTCGTCGCGCATCACTGCTTTCTCAATAGCAGGACGGAGGTCTTCGAAAGAGGGAACGTCCTTATGGCCAAGACGCTTGATGATGTGATAGCCGAAAGATGTGGTGAAAGGAGCTGAGAGCTCACCGTCGTTGAGGGCGAAAGCCACGCTATCGAACTCTGCCACCATGGCGCCGCGGGGGAAGAAACCGAGAGATCCGCCACGGGCAGCAGATCCGGGATCTTCGGAGAACTGCTGAGCGAGAGCCTCGAAATCGGCACCGGCGAGGAGTGCTGAGTAGATAGAGTCGATCTTAGCTTTCTGAGCAGCAACTTCTTCGGGAGATTTATCGCGTGTACCGCGAAGGATGTGTGAAGCATTTACTTCTCCGATAGCCGGAGTGCGGCTTTCAACGCGGATAATGTGGTACCCCATGCCGGAGTTAACGACGGGGGAAATTTCGCCTACGGGAGTATCGTAGGATGCTTTTTCGAAGGCCCAGGGGAAACGGTCGGGAGTGACAAATCCCATGAGGCCGCCGCGGGGAGCGCTGTAGCGGTCGATAGAGTGCTCGCGGGCTGCATCTTCAAATGATACGCGTCCGGCAAGAATCTCTGTGCGGATAGAGTCGAGAACGGCATCATTTCCGGGAGTGCCGGGAATCATGATGTGGCTTACATAGACATCGGTAAGGTGGTGATTGTAAGCTTCTTTGAGGATAGCCTCAGCTTCGTCGGCATCGCGGAAGTAGGGAGCTGCGAGGTCGCGACGGAAGTTTGCGAATTCACCGGCGAACTCGGAAGTCTTGTCGAGGCCAGCGGCTTCGGCATCGGCTACCTTGAGCTTGTAGTCGGTGAACATCTGCAGGTAAACGTCGAGGTTCTGCTTTTCTACCTGCTGGGTATTGTTTTTGTTGTAGAGGTATTCAAACTCGCTCTGATGCACGGGTTTACCGGCGACTGTCATGAGGACAGGGTCGGAAGTCTGCGCTGCTGCGGGTATCATCGCGAGAGCGCAAATGGCGCCTGCGAGAAGATTTTTTTTCATATATAGATAAGTCATTTTAAAAGTAAAGACACATCAATAATAACGAGGTATCGATACGTTTATTGTGGCAAGGTGCTTTATTGACCTACTGAATAGTTTGGCGCCTCTGCAGTAATAGCCACATCGTGGGGGTGACTTTCGGCCACACCGGCATTAGTGATGCGAGTGAACTGAGCCTTGTGCAGGCGGTCGATGTCGGGAGCACCGCAGTAGCCCATACCTGCGCGGAGACCACCGAGCATCTGGTAAACGACTTCGTAGAGATTGCCTTTGTAGGGTACTCGCGCGGCGATTCCTTCGGGGACGAGTTTCTTAGCATCGGTCTCACCGGCCTGGAAGTAGCGGTCTTTCGATCCTTTTTCCATTGCTTCGAGTGATCCCATACCGCGATAAGACTTGTATTTACGGCCGTTGAATATGATAGTGTCGCCGGGGGATTCCTCAACGCCAGCGAGCATACCTCCGAGCATCACGGCGTGTGCACCTGCGGCAAGGGCCTTGACGATATCGCCGCTATAACGGATACCTCCGTCGGCGATGAGAGGAACATCTGTTCCTTCGAGAGCCTTGGCAACGTCGTAGACGGCTGAGAGCTGAGGAACGCCTACACCGGCAATGATGCGCGTGGTACAGATCGAACCCGGGCCGATGCCAACTTTGACACCGTCGGCACCGTGCTCAACGAGGTAGCGTGCGGCATCGCCAGTGGCGATGTTTCCGACAACGACGTCGACATGAGGATATTTTTTCTTGACGGCTTCGAGTACACCGACTACGCCTTTGGAGTGTCCGTGGGCTGTGTCGATGACGATAGCGTCGACTCCGGCAGCGACGAGAGCATCTACGCGATCCATTGAGTCGGCAGTAACGCCTACACCGGCTGCTACGCGGAGACGACCGCGGCTGTCCTTGCAGGCGTTGGGTTTATCTTTTGCTTTGGTGATGTCTTTATAAGTAACGAGGCCTACGAGCTTTCCTTCGGCATCGACTACGGGGAGTTTTTCGATTTTGTGACGCTGGAGAATATCTGCGGCTTCCTCGAGGTTGGTCGAAGAAGAGGTAGTGACCAGATTGTCTTTTGTCATCACTTCGTCGATGAGTCGGTTCTGGTCGCGCTCGAAACGGAGGTCACGGTTTGTGACGATGCCGACGAGCTTGCGGTCTTCGTCGACCACGGGGATACCGCCGATGTGGTACTCCTTCATCATGGAGAGTGCGTCCGCGACTGTCGAGCCACGGAGGATAGTGACGGGGTCATAGATCATGCCGTTCTCGGCGCGCTTCACGGCGTGCACCTGGCGAGCCTGTTCGG
>CAYYQS010000149.1:0-4955 GCA_964472555.1 uncultured Bacteroides sp. | reverse complement strand
TGGTACTGTCATCGAATTTACCGAATAAGCGTCCAATAGGTTCATCAATATATATATGCATCTTCCGAAGAGATCAAAGTGTGTATCCAGCTCTCCGGAAGAGTGCTCTTTCACTGCAAGAATAAAACATAAATAGATAATATGAAATTTACCTTATCCTTACTGCGGAGCCTACTGATAGTTATAGTGGCTCTTGTAGCTACTGAGGGGAGCTATGCTCTGGATATTGTAACTCTCAAAAGCGAGAAGGTTCTATATGGTAAAATACTTGAGAAGGGGGATGACGGCTCCTTTTTAATGCACCTTACCAACGGAACGAAAAGATACGTACTCTCCGATGAAGTAGAGTCACTTATCCACGACGATACTCCTTTCATTATTAATAATGAATCAGAAGCTGTTCGGGCACCGAAAGCTAAGCGCCCACCAGTAGAACCATGTAAAATGCCATTTACTCTATATTTGGGATATGAGAATTTAGCGTTCTCAGATGTCAGTATAGAAATAAAATCATTTGACCTCTTGGGAAAAAGTCCGGGTGTTGTTGTGGGCTTTGGCTACTGTCAACCCATAAAATATGGCATTATATTCTCGACAGGATTAGAATTTTCCTATAACAGCGAAAGACTTAACCGCCAATTCTTGTCAGAGGTAAAGGAGAACGAAGATTGGGATGGTGATCACGATGCGGACTGGTTGGATGTGAGACTACCATTATTAATAGGCTATCAGTACCACTTCAACGAGAAGAATAATATTCAAATCCAGACCGGACCTATTATTGAGAGTGCAATTTTTCAAGTTGTTCCCCACACAAAGGTTCACTGGTCCGATTTCCAAAGATACCTAAATACCTATCAAACAACCTACATCGATGCAAAAAGGGAACGTTATTTTCAGTACAGAAGGTTTAATGCAGACTGGAGATTCGGGTTAAATTTAAATATCAATCATTTCTATCTTGGTTTTACTTATAATTTAGGCTTGTCGAATCGTTTATCAGAGTGCTACGATTACTATGAGCGAAACAGTTACACGAAGCAAGGTTATCATTCATTAGATGAATCTCGTACAGTAGCCGAAAAACGTTTAAATGCTAAACTTAAGAGGAACTATTTTCAGATACGTTTAGGTGTGAGATTCTAAGTGTTCTACTTGTAACATTTAACACAATCCCTTCAATTCCATTATCTTTAAGTTTTCAACTCTATTTATTCCGGCCACACATCCGCATTTTGCTTCAGTGTGGCCGGAAAGATTTTATTTGGACGGTATTTGGTTGAGGTATTCAGCCTTTAAACTCCCGTAGCGAAAGTGTTGTGCCGTCGAAAACGGCGTAGGTTGAGCGGTCGATCCAATTGCCTAAGACTATGAGGCGGCATGTGACGGTGAGGGGCTCGTCGAGAGCTACGTGGTGATGCCCGATGATGATGTAGCGGAGGTCGGGGTCGGCTGTAATCAATTGCCGGGCAAAGGTTTCGACGCTTGCCCGGGCACGAGGATCGAGGGTGTCGGGGAGTGCCGAGGCGCTTCCTTTGCGGCTATGGGAGCTCCAGCTATGGGCAAAGGGAATGGTCCAGCGCGGATGAATTGAGCCGAAAAGGGTCTGGCAGAATCGGCTGTGGAAGAGTGAGCGGAGGATGCGGTAGCTCAATGGTTGGCGCCCGAAGGTATCGCCATGGCCCAGGAAGAAGTGGGTGCCTGAAATGGTGACGGGGACTCCGCCGGAGGAGCTGTCGACGATAGTGAGGCCGATTTCGTCGCGGAGGTAATCGAAGAGCCAGATGTCGTGATTGCCAATGAACCATATGATTTCGACTCCTGCGTCGGCCATGCGGGCGAGCTGTCCGAAAAAGCGGACGTAGCCCCGCGGAACAACGGTGCGATATTCGTACCAGTAGTCGAGGATGTCGCCGAGGAGATAAAGGCGCGCGGCATCGTGCTCGATCGACTGGAGGAAGCGGACAACGCGGTCCTCGTGAGCGCGAGGATCGGAGATATAGGATGCCCCGAGGTGGGCGTCGCTGATGAAATATGTTTTGTCGCGGGCGGTCATAGCAGGCCGAGCTCGAGCTTGGCTTCTTCGCTCATCATGTCCTGATTCCACTCCGGTTCAAAGACGATGTTGACGGTAACTGATTTGACACCGTCGATGCTTTCGAGCTTCATGCGGACGTCTTCGAGGATGAAGTCGGCCATGGGGCAGTTGGGGGCTGTAAGTGTCATGTCGACAGTGAGATCGCCGCTGTCGGCGAGCTCGATACGGTAGACGAGTCCGAGGGAATAAATATCTACGGGAATTTCGGGGTCGTAGACTGTTCGGAGCATTTCTACGACCTTTTCTTCAATCTTGAGTCGTTCTTCGGGGTTCATAATCAACAAAATTACAAAATTTTTTGAATGAATTTGTTACATATTGAGCTAAAAATTGTAATTTTGCATTGTGCACATAAATGTGCACGCTCCTAACCGACTGAAACACAATAAAAATCTGTAATATGAAAAAACTTAAAGCTCTCGTCATCGCCTTAGCCGCGATAGCTATCTGTGCACTTCCGGCCAGCGCTCAGTTCCGCTTCGGTCCTCGTGTTGGTGTTGAAGTAAACTCGATGCGCCTGAATTCTTCTGTTTTTGACAATGACAACCGCGCCGGTTTTACGGGTGGTCTTCAGGCAGAATTTACTATTCCGGTGGTAAATCTTGCTTTCGATCTTTCGGTGATGTATGTTCACCGTGTGGGTCAGAGCAGTCTGAAAAACGCCAACGGTACTCTAAGTGCAGACGATTCAGAGCTTCTTGCATCGAAGAATTTCAAGAAACGCGACTACATTGAGATTCCTCTTAACTTCAAATATAAAATCGGCCTTCCGATAGTGGGCAAGATCATTTCGCCCTATATCTTCACCGGCCCGAGTTTTGCGGTTCTCGCTTCAAAGCGTGAAATCACCAACGCTTACAAGAATAAAGCTTTCGATATGGCATGGAATTTCGGTGTCGGGCTTCAGCTCTTCACTCATCTCCAGATCGGTGCTTCCTATGGTCTTGGTCTAACCAAAACTGTTGAGAGACTTCATCTCGACCTCGCCGGTATCACCGGTGGAACACCTATCGAAGGCAAGAACAACTACTGGACTGTAACAGCCGCTTGGCTCTTCTGATAATACACACTACTATAAACAATTTACTCCAAAACAATGAGACTTGTAATCGAGCCCGACTACTCTGCCCTCTCACGCTGGGCTGGAAACTATGTTGCCGCCCGCATCAATGAGGCTAATCCTACGGCAGAGCATCCTTTCGTTCTCGGCTGCCCTACCGGTTCGTCGCCTCTGGGCATGTACCGTCGCCTAATTGAACTCTATAATGAGGGAAAGGTTTCTTTCAAGAATGTGGTGACTTTCAATATGGATGAATATGTGGGTCTGCCGGAGGATCATCCCGAAAGCTATCACTCGTTCATGTGGAATAATTTCTTCAGCCACATTGATATTCCTGCTGAGAATGTGAATATCCTCAATGGCAATGCCACTGATCTTGAGGCAGAATGCGCACGATTTGAAGCTAAAATCAAGCAATACGGCGGCATCGACCTCTTCATGGGTGGCGTAGGCCCCGACGGCCATATCGCGTTCAATGAACCGGGGTCGTCGCTAACTTCACGCACCCGCGTAAAGACTCTGACACAGGATACTATCATCGCCAACTCACGCTTTTTCGAGGGTAATGTAGACCTTGTGCCGAAGACTGCTCTAACGGTGGGCGTGGGCACTATCATGGATGCCCGCAGTGTGATGCTGATGGTGAATGGACATAATAAGTCGCGCGCATTGCACCACGGCGTTGAAGGCGGAATCTCCCAGATGTGGACTATCTCGGCTCTTCAGATGCACCCGAAGGCTATCATCGTGGCCGACGAGGCTGCCTGCGAGGAGCTTAAGGTGGGCACTTACCGATACTATAAGGATATCGAGGGCGCAAACCTCGACCCCGATACTCAGTTTGCCTGATCTATTTCCCCCTAAATACCGCCCGGGAGTTCCTTCGGCAGGCCGGAGGATGTCCGGGCGGCAACTATTTTTACACTATTCTTTAATAATCAATTTGAATGGCAGGAGACTCTAAACCACGGTTCTGGACAGCGGACCGGATAATGAAACTCATAATTGGCGTAGTGGCAGTGGGCGCAACTGTGGCTCTGGTGCGCTATCTGAGTAATGTTCTTCTGCCTTTCTTCGCAGCTTGCTTCATAGCATATCTTCTTCAACCTCTTGTAGATCTGAACAAGAGGCTGACACGCTGTAAGGGGTTGGCAATACCGGCACTTCTGACGATTTTCGATGTTACGGTGCTCATCGGTTCGGTTATTTACCTCTTCACGCCGTCGGTAATCCGGGAGCTTGACGCACTCGGGGATATAATCCACAGCGTGACTTCGGGAGAACGGACTCTTCCGCCGCAATATACTGCTATTGTGGATTTTATAGGCAGATATTTTAATCCGGACAGTCTGCGTGCGATGCTCGACGGAACACATCTGGAGACTTTCCTCAGCAAAGGCACTTCAATAATAGAGGAATCGCTTGATATCGTGTTGAATATACTGGCTTGGCTCCTCACCCTCATTTACATCCTTTTTATTCTCATCGACTATCCGGAGATTGTACGTGGCTTCAAACTCGCCATACCTCACCGCTACCGGCCGTCGGCTATCCGTGTTGTGCATCAGGTGGAAGTGAGCATGAATCATTATTTCCGAGGTCAAGGCAAAGTAGCGCTTTGCGCCGCGGTTTTCTACTGTATCGGGTTCTCGATCATTGGGTTACCACTGGCAATTCCCATGGGTTTACTTGTAGGGGTGCTCTACATGATACCCTATTTCCAGTATGTTACCCTAATTCCGATCACAGCAATCTGCTTCATTTACTCTTTGGGAGGGCAGGTGGAATTCATGTCGG
>CAYYQS010000148.1:0-4962 GCA_964472555.1 uncultured Bacteroides sp. | reverse complement strand
CGAGTTCAGCAACTCAGAATATGTCGGTCAGGACTACTACAATGTCTGCGGCACAGAAGACCCCTATCCCTTCTACAACCTCCAGCGAATCGAGAAAGGCCAGTCGCTCGGCAACTTCTACATGTGGCGCTATGCCGGTATCAACAAAGACGGCGAGTGGCTCGTCTACGACAAGGACGGCGATATCATCCGCGCCTCACAGGCCACCGACGACGACCGCACCATTGTTGGAAACGGTATGCCAAAGTACACCATGTCGACAAGCCACAACTTCCGCTACCGTAATTTCGACCTCGCTCTCTTCTTCCGCGGAGCTTTCGACTACGACATCTTCAACATCCACGACTTCTACTACGGCACCCGCAACTTCAACGGCAACGTGCTCAGAAAAGCCTATGGAAAGAACTTCGACGTATCGCCCAATGCCGCCCCGGTGGTAAGCGACTACTTCCTCGAGCGTGGCGACTACTTTAAGCTCGACATGGTCACCCTCGGCTACACCCTCAATCTCCCCCGCGCACGCTTCATCGACCGCGTTCGTATCTACGGCACCGTGAAGAATGTGTTCACCATCACTAAGTTTAGCGGCGTTGATCCTTCGAGCTATCAGGTCAACGGTCTCCAGCCCGGTGCACAGGGCAGCCGTTCCTACTATCCTACCACCCGTCAGTTCATTGCCGGAGTGCAGATTGATTTCTAATAACCGAAAAACATCAGAGAAATGAGATTTCTTAAAAATATAGCCGCAGCAGCAATATCGGTTCTCGCTCTGGGAAGCTGCACTGATCTGAACGAAACTCTCTACGATCAGGTAGGCTCCGACAACTTCTACAATACGAAGATGGACGTAATCCGTGCCACCTTCCGCCCATTCGAGCACGCATTCTGGAGCATCGGAAGCCGCCACGTGCTCAACGAACTCACAGCCGACCAGCTTATCACTCCTACCCGCGACGGCTGGTGGTACGACGGAGGAAAGTGGGAACGTCTACACTACCACACTTGGACCGTCGACGACCTCGGCGAAGCTCAGACAGAGTGGAACGGATGCTATCAGGGCATCATGCAGTGTAATCTCGTGATCGAAGACCTCGAGCGCTTCACACCCGAGCATTTCGGTTTCTCGCAGGCCGAATTCGACAACCTTAAGGCTCAGTGCCGCGCACTCCGCGCATGGTTCTACATCCGCCTGCTCGACGCATTCCGCAACGTTCCCCTCGTCACAACCTACAGCGACAAGCCTCAGACGCCACAGGTCGCTCCGACAGAAATCTTCAACTTCATCGAGCGTGAACTAAAGGACTGCACCACTCTGCTTGTCAAGAAGACAGGTCTCGGCACAAACGCAAGCATTCAGGGCCAGTGGACGCAGGCAGCAGCAGCCGCCCTCCTCGTCCGCCTCTATCTCAATGCCGAAGTTTATATCGGTGAAGCCCGCTACGACGATTGTGCCGAATATGCTCAGGCTATCCTCGACGGCACTTACGGCGACTACGAAGTAGCCGACCGCTGGGACGCAGCCTTTGACTGGGACAACGATAAGTGCGACGAAGTGATTTTCGGCTTCCCCGCATCTAAAGGATACACACACTGGCACTACGACGGCGACACTTACGCATGGACGGTGCCCGCCAAAGCTGCATCTTTCTTCAACGACACCAAATCGGGTGCCGGACACAACACCAAGTATGCCGCATCGCCCAGCTACGACCTCGACGGCAAACTCTACACCTACGAGCTCGGCATGCCAATCCAGAATTTCCGCAAATATGAGGGCGACGTGCGCATGCAGCTCTACACCAACCTCGGCAACAGCCGCCGCGAAGGGCTCTTCCTCTTCGGCTATCTCGAATACGACGACAACGGCACTACCAAGCGCCTTCGTGCTCCCGAGCAGCCTTACGACCTCTATATCCGCGATGCCGTAGGCAAATTCCAGGCTCTCGCCCCTGATAAATGGCCCGCCGACAAGACCAGCAAGCTCCAGAACGGCGACCACAACTCAGGATGGCACTTCGTGAAATATCCCTTCTACGACGACAACGACGAGAATCAGCTCGAAAGCGACTACACCGAAATCCGCCTCCCCGAGATCATCTACTCGCTCGCCGAGTGCAAGCTGCGTGCAGGCCAACGCAACGAAGCCGCTAAGCTCCTCAACACTGTGCGCCGCCGCAACTATCCCGCCGACCGTCTCGACGATGTACTCTACTCTCCCGAAGGCAAGATCCGCTTCGACGAAGCCGAGATGCTCGCCGAGTGGGGCCGCGAATTCTTCGCTGAAAGCCGCCGGCGCATCGACCTTATCCGCTTCGGCAAATTCAACACCGGACGTTGGTGGGACAAGACTCCCGACACCGACAACCACACGGCTATCTTCCCCATTACCCGTACTATCCTGAATTCCAATCCCATTCTCATCCAGAATCCGGGCTACGGCAGATAATATCCGCTCTAATAATCGACAATCATGAAACTCAGAAATATAATATCCGCTCTCTCAGGTCTCCTTCTCACCGCCGGGTTCACTGCCTGCGAAGGTGAAAAAGACCTTATAATCATCGACGGAGAGCTCCCCATCAAGACCTCCACTCTCTACATGGTTGGAGACGCCACTCCCTCTGGCTGGAGTATCGACACCCCCACACCTCTTGAAGCAAGCGAGGAAGATCCCCTCGTCTTCACATGGGAAGGGCCACTCAATGAAGGCGAAATGAAGCTTTGTCTGGTCACTGGCAGCTGGGACGCTCCCTTTATCCGCCCGCTTGTCAGCGGCGAAAAGATTGGCCGTGAAGGTCTTGCCGAAGCTACTTTCCAGATGCACGCCGGAGACCCCGACGAAAAATGGAGAGTGTACGACGCCGGTATCTACGCCCTTAAGTTCGACCTCCGAAACTGGACCGTCAGCGCCGACTACCTCCGCGAGCAGGACGCTCCCGTGAAGGAACCGATTGAAGCAGAAGCACTCTATATAGTAGGCGATGCAACCCCCAACGGTTGGAATATCGACGATCCCGTACTTCTCGAAAAGAAGAGCGACTTCATCTTCGTCTACGAAGGAGCTCTCGATGCCGGTGAATTCAAAGCATGTACAACCTCCGGAAGCTGGGACGAGCCCTTCATCCGACCCTCTTCGGCCAACTGCGTTGTTGATCGCTCAGGCGTAGCCGCATCCGACTTCGTTTTCACAAATTCTCCCGACAACAAGTGGAAAGTGACCGAGCCGGGTATCTACCGCCTCACATTCGATCTCGAAAACTGGACTATAGCCGCTGAATACACCGGAGAATATACTCCCGCTTCGAAACTCTACATGATCGGCGAAGCTACCGACGGTGGCTGGAACTGGGACGACGCTACTGTCATCGAAGCTCAGGAGTCGAACGACAACCTCTTCATCTGGGAAGGCGAACTCGGCCGTGGCACATTCAAGGCTGCCCGCGTAAAAGACTTCTCCGCGCCCTTCTATCGCCCGGCTACTCCAAACTGCGAGGTATCGGCCGACGGTGTCGCTTCTCACGAAATGGTGTTCACCGAAAGCCCCGACGACCAGTGGAATGTGACCGTAGCAGGTAAATACCGCCTGACTTTCGACACAGAGGCCATGACTTTCGACGCTCTGTATCTCGACGGTGGGAGCCCCGAGATTCCCGTGCTCTACCTCATCGGCGACGCTACCGAAGGTGGCTGGAGCCTCGACAAAGCCACCGATATCACTACCGAAACTGAAAATCTCTACGTGTGGGAAGGCATCCTCAAGGAAGGCGAATTCAAGGCAAGTTTCGAGAGAGATTTCTCCGCTTCGTTCTACCGACCCGCTTCGGCAGGTGTAACAGTTTCTGAAAGCGGTGCAAGCTCTCAGGCAATGGTATTCACCACCGATCCCGACGACAAATGGACCGTGACTCGGGCCGGCAGCTACCGCCTCACATTCAATCTCACCGCAATGACTTTCTCCGCCGAATTCCTCGGCACAGTCACCATTACCGAACATCTCTACATGATCGGCACGGCCACTGCCGGAGGCTGGAGCCTCGACGACGCTACCGAATACACTCCCGTAGAAGGTGTGGAAGGAGAATATACATGGACTGGCGAACTGAAGACCGGTACGTTCAAAGCATGTACCGTAAAAGACTTCTCTGCTCCGTTCTATCGCCCGTCATCGGCCAACTGCACAGTATCGGAAAACGGTGTATCCGCTACCGACGTTGTCTACACCACCGACCCAGACGACAAGTGGAACGTAGTCACTGCAGGTACATATCAGATCAACATAAACATCAAGTCGATGAAAATATCGGCTAAGTTCATCAACTGAAATCCCTTAAAAGTTCTATGAAAACAATGAATATAATCGCAAGCGCTCTGGCCGCCCTCACGCTCGCAAGCTGTGCCGACGAGATAGAGATGCGCCGCCCGCCCAAATTCGAGCTACCCGACCTCCCTGTGGTTGAAGACATCCACACCTTCAAGGCTCCCCTCTATTGGAGCGTCTACGAATATTGCTACACCCGCGAGCAGCAGGGGGCGGATGTGATCGACATCACTCCCGAAGAGTGGGACAAGATCATCGACTGGGTTGCAACCGACCTCAAGCCCTACGGCTACGACATGATATGCACCGACGGTTTCATTTCAATGATCGCCAACGATGCCACCGGCTATATGACCGACTACGGCTCCATTTCTCTGCGCGAACTCGTGGCCAAATGTAAAGCCAAAGGTCTGAAACTCGGCGTATACGACAATCCTCTGTGGATTCACGGCCCTCGCGAGACTCTTATCGGCGATACCTACTACAACTTCGGCCAGCTCTATTACAACGGCCAGACCGACGTGACCAATCCTACAGCTTCCGACAAATGGTTCCATTGGGCAGTTGCCGAGAATCCGGGTGCTCAGGAATATATCGACGGTTTCTTCAAGTACTATAAGGAGCTTGGCGTGGAATACATCCGC
>CAYYQS010000147.1:0-4991 GCA_964472555.1 uncultured Bacteroides sp. | reverse complement strand
CAACAGCGAACGATTCCCGCTGAGGTGGATTATCACGACTTGGATTTATAGCAAAAATAGTAAAGGAACCGATAATTCCGACGGATTTGCTGCTCAATCGACCGCTCCCATCACGCCCTTAGCGACTCCGGACAATCTCGATTCCAATTCTGACGGCAAAGATAATAAGTGCGTCGGAGAAAAGCAAAACTTTCTCACTTTGGTGATATGGAATAATTACTATCTGTATCCATTTAAGTTTACGGATGGGTTATTCGAGGGCGGTGAGGTTTTGGAAGTTGCGGATGGTGCGGGGGAGGAAGACGGTGATCAAAAGGATGAGGAAGATTACGCTGGCTGCGATGATAATCCAGAAGCGGTAGGGACCGACTATCCAAAGGTTGGAGAGAAACAATGTAAAAAAGACTGCCATTGCCATGCCGAGTATGATTTCACCGGTTAGTGTGTAAAGCCGTAAAGAAGCAACTTGTTTCATCGTCTGCATCGGAGTATTCACCGCGACGTTGATTTTTTTGGTCTTAAAATACAGGTATCCGTACCATCCTGCAGCAACAGCCAAAAATATCCCAAGGTATAATTTATAAGAGAGTGGGAATGCATCATCACCTAATCCTGCATTCCATGCAATCAGAAATACGATGCCAAGTATAATGCAGGAGATCGCGCCCTGACGGAATTGTTTCATTATTCTTTTCTGCGCGGTATTGCAGGTGGAAGTGTTAAAAGTGAGGGTATCCACACTTTTTTGAGCGAGCGTATCATCGAGGGTGGTCATGCTTTTTTTAAGTTCGTCCAAGTTCATATTATTTAGATTTTGATAAGTAACTATTGAGAATTAATGAATAGATAAAACTTAGTTATTTTTGAGATAATTTCCGTGCAGACCGAAGGAGCATATCGGGCTATGTGACTGAGGGATAAGCGGGAAGTAGCCCAAAAGAACAAGTTTTAGCATTCATGGGTCATTGTTACTTAATATAACTTAATTTTCAATAGTTACTTATAAGTTTGTTTTTAATCCGGTGAAGTTTGACTGCCACATTATTCCTCTCTATGCCTATGATGTCAGCAATTTCATCGTATGAGTATTCATCAAGCCATAATAGGATAATGGCTTTCTCTATCGGAAGAAGTTGGTTTATCAATTCGTGCAAGGCATTCAAATGATCGGCAACATTGTCATCTACCTCCGAGGAAATATCAGTTACTGAACTTTCAAACGGCAATGTTTCAACTTTAGGCTTATAATTGCGGATTGCCATTAATGCCGAGTTTACGGCGACCCGGTATACCCATGTAGAGAGTTTGCTCCCTCCGCGGAACTGTTCCAAACCCAACCAAAGGTTGGTGAGGATTTCCTGTTGCAAATCCTCGTAAGGCACTTTCGGTGTTGCATATACCCAGCAGACCTTGTTGATAATCCGGGAATGTTCTTTGACGAAAGCGGCAAACTCCCTGCTTGTTTTTGGTGGACTTTCCATTATCTTAATGCTTTTGTCTCGTTAGATGCAAAATCACACCTAAAAGTTACACTCCCCACAAAATAATTTTCTTATTAATAAAATCCCGAAATTTTTGTGTAAAGTTACTTAAATACTTTCCAGTAACAGTAAATTGTGCTACTTTTGCATTCGCCTCCCAACATCAATCAATAAGTAACTATTGAAAATTATGTAAGGGTTGTTTGTGTTTACAACGAACTTTAAAAGTAAGAAAATATGTGGAAATATCTGATAATAGGTCTTATGCTCGGCGCCACATCTTGTGCTGCAAATAAGGGTTCACAAGAGAATGATGCTGATTATGAGAATCATAATGAATATTCCGTAAGCATTCAAGGTCAATGGCAGATTGAGAATGTTGTTGAAAACGACTCTTCCTATGTACGTCCTTCCGAAATCGAACCGGGGATGAAATCTTACATAGATTTCAGGGAAGACCGGACTTTCGGCATAATGACGAACTGTAATCATATTGGTGGGAACTATACTCAGGCCAATGATTCGATTTATCTCACTGACATAATGAGTACTGAGATGGCATGCGACAACATGCAATTGGAAGAGATGCTGAAAAAGGTGCTACCTATTGTTAATACCATTGATTGCACCAATGACTCGATTATCCGGTTAAACACTGACCAATCAGGAGCTTACATCGTTCTCAAGAAATCATCACATCAAGTGAAGTAAAATTATAATACGTGTGAAATAAATTTATAATACGAAAGAATTTATAATATGAAAGAATTTACTCTTGCTATGAGAGTAAATTCTTTCTATGTAAATTGCCGGTGGCAAAGTTGCTGCGTGGTTACGCGGCGATTACGGCGCTGATGAGTTTGATGTAGTCGATGAGGGTGTTGTAGCCTTGCTTGAAAACGATGGTGAAGGTGTTGAACGGGGGTGACTGGAGCAACTTGGTGCGGATGTCGCCGTTCTCGCTGACATAGCGGATCAGGTTGCGGAGGTATTCCTCCTGCATGCGTGTCATCTCCGCACCCTTGATCAGTTCGCGGTATTTCTCAAACGCCGTTTCCTGCTCAATGCCGATTATCGAACGGATAAAAGCAGCCACGTTCTCCCGGTAAGGATTCTTTTGTGTGGTCGCGTCATATTCCTCCTTTGTGCCGAGTTCGTGCCAGAAGATTTCTTCCAACCGTTTAATATCGCTCTCCGATAAATGCTCCAAGCGGTAAATCTTCTGCAGGACAGGATCGTTGGGCAGATGTTCGCGCAGATAGTCCTCCGCGCGACGGCGATAAGTACGTGGCGGAGTTACAGACACCCCGGAATTATCTTTTTCGAACGTATCTATAATATTAACAGTAAACGTCTTGTCACTCTTTCCGTCGATATACTGCAGGAGGTCGCGGAGATCCTTACGAACCCTTTCGAGCGAACCTAGGCTAATAGAGTTCCAGAACCGGGAAGTCAGCACTTCCTTGATGGTATCCATCTTAGCCATCACCTGGGGGATTGAAGCCTTCTTCTCCTTAAGATAACGGGCGATGTTGATGATCTGAGTCTCAGAAGACTTTGCCCGGACGGTCTCATCGACAAGCGCCAACTGCCGTTTCAGACACAAAGCATCGAATTTCAGCGCCGCAGCGTCCGCCAACGTATTCGTCAGCAGCGGCGAGATATTTTCCTTCATCGCCATCGTGTCGCCCAAGGATAGGGCAGTTATCGCATCCGGCTGCGATAAAGATTCCACCAACTTCAGCTGACGGCGAACGTCGAGACGGCTCCTGTTCAACTCCTTTATCTGCTTGTGAAGAATCTCCTTCAACTCATCGTGAAGTGCCTTTGCTTCGGCGTCTGCCTGATAGGTCGCATCCTGAAGTATATACTTCAGATCCGTGCGCAGATTGAATATGGTGGCAACAATTGATATTGCCTTAGTAGGTTTTGCACCCTCGCTATTGACGCTGAAATACTCAAAGTTGCGGTAATAGTCAAAGATAAGGAAATCCTTCTTGTCCTGACCCGGGCCGAAGAGATTGGGACAGAGGCGCGTTCCGCGACCGATCATCTGCCAAAACTTGATCTTGGAATGCACCGGCTTGAAGAATACCAAATTGACTATTTCGGGTACGTCAATGCCGGTATTGAGCATATCGACAGAGACAGCTATCTGAGGCAGACTCTCCGGATCCTTTAACTTTACGATCAAATCCGAAGAGTATTTCTCATAGTTGTCGATGACCCTGCAGAAGTCAGGACCGAGGTCAGGATAAAGGGCTTCAAACCGTTCGGCGATAAACTCCGCGTGCTTATGGTTATACGCAAAGATGATGGTCTTTCCGATCATCGTACCGTCATTTATGCGGTAGCCGTTCTCCATCAACTGTGTGAGCACATAATCGACCGTATCCTCGTTGAAGATATATTTGAAAATCTCGGCAGCCGATATTTTGCGGCTGTATTCACCCTCGATACTCTGCATTACCTTCTCATACAAAAAGATCTCTTCAAGTTGCTCTCTTTCTTCACGAGTCAGTTTATCCGGGTCGATACCATCGGTAAGAATCTTTGAGTTGTCGATAAGCGGCACGAACGGCACCAACCAACCGTCGGCTATCGCTTCGTCGTACTCATAGCTGTCGGTAGGGATACCTTGCTCCATGCCGAAGAGTTCGTAGGTCGAACGATCCACTTCATCTCTCGGCGTTGCGGTCAGTCCTAACAGCAGCCCGTCGAAATATTCAAAGAGAGCGCCATACTTGCCAAACACCGACCGGTGTGCCTCATCAATGATTATCAGGTCGAAACGTCCGATCGTGAATGTCTTGTCCTCGCGATCCAAGTGGTTTATCATGGTCTGATAAGTGGAGAAAAGGATACGGGCAGACTTATCACCGTCGAAGTCGCGCAACGAACTTACGGTCTGAGAGGGGAGAAGTTTCTGATAGTTGAGCTTTGCCTGCTCCACCAGCTCGATGCGGTCGGCGAGGAACAGGACATTCTTCACCCAACCGTTGCGTACCAAGACATCCACCATCGAGATGCTCACGCGGGTCTTTCCCGTGCCGGTCGCCATCACAAGGAGGGCACGGCGGTGCATGTCGTTAAAGTGATTGGCGACAGACTGTATCACCCGCTTCTGGTACGGGCGGTTGGTGATCCTGTCATCAATCGTAAGGTCAGATATGGCTTTACGGCTGCGCTGGGCAATCATACGGCGAAGTTCGTCGCGCGAATGAAAGCCCATCAGCTGCCGCGAGGGATAACCCTGACCATCTATGATGTTTGTTTCAAACCCGTTGGAATAATATATCACCGGACGTTCGCAGGCATATCGGTTTTTCAGACCCTCGGCATACAGCTTCGCCTGATGACGACCTTTCGCCGGATCCACACTACTGCGTTTTGCCTCGATGACCGCGAGGGGAGTGCCGTCATCGTCAAAGAGAACATAATCCGCGTAACCGATCCCGGCGTTATTGGGCATGCTAAATTGTCTGTAGGGTTCGGCAGCCTCTTCATAGT
>CAYYQS010000146.1:0-5012 GCA_964472555.1 uncultured Bacteroides sp. | reverse complement strand
GAGCAACTCATCTTCTACACCTACGCGGCAGCTGCCCCGCACACGATGAGAGCTTGACTCTCACGCCCCGCAGCGAAGAGTACTTTGACATTCTGGTAAATGCCCGATTATAAAACTGACAAGGGTGCCGCAGACTGCGCTGCAACACCCTTGTGGTCCTTAGTGTGAGTTTGGGGTACTTTTATTCCTGTGGAGTTTCCGTATCTTCGGAGACCGTTGTCTGCGCCTTAGGTTTGCGGCGGCGCCTGCGGCGTTTCTTCTTTGCAGGAGTATCTTCCGAAGTCTCTTCCCCGTCCTCTTCTGCAAGAGTAGGGTCTTCATCGACTTCTTCAGAGTCTGCAGTATCGTCATTGTCGACTATCTGCAGAGTCAGGGGAACAATAACCTTCTCCTCTACTGCTTTTGCCTCGACAGGAGCTTCAACAATCTTTTCTTCCGCTTCAACCGCCGGGCTCTCTTCGTGAGCAGGCAGAAGTGCGGCAGGACTTGTCTTTTCAGCCTTGGCTCTCTCAGCCTTCGGCTTGGAATCCTGTTTGGGCTTTGCTTCAGTCTTCGCTTTGGCTTCCGTCTTCGGTTTAGCCTCATCCTTAGGCTTAGCCTCCTTCTGGGGTTTAGGCTCTTGTTTAGGCTTGGCTTCTTTCTGAGGTTTCGGTTCTGCCTTAGGCTTAGTTTCCTGCTTAGGCTTCGGCTCTGGCTTAGACTCCTGCTTGGCTTCCGTCTTAGGTTTGGCTTCCTGCTTGGGTTTTGCCTCTGCCTTAGCAGCCTTTATCACCTTCTGTGCAGGAGCTTCTTCGATGTCGTCGCCTCGGCGGCGTTTGTCGGCATTCTTTTCGGCAGAGCTCTTTCCGGCGTCTTTCTCGCTTACGAGAGTTATCTCATTGCGGTCTTTATCAAGCACGCGGTATTGCAGATAGGCGAGAGATTCATCCGGAAGAACTTTGAACGAGCGGCCGAGCTGGCGGCGCCATTTGCCGTACAAGGTGTTGAATAAGCCTTTCTTGATGTACGCATCAACATAAGGATGCACATACATTATGAAGTCTTTCTTCCCCAGTGTCGTCACCAGATATTCAAGCTTCTCGAAGAGGGTGTCCGTAAACAGTATCGACGGTTGCACTTCGCCCTTACCATGGCACGAGGGGCATTGCTCCGATGTGTGAATGTCCAGAACGGGACGCACGCGCTGACGTGTGATCTGCATCAGACCGAATTTGCTCAGAGGCAGGATATTGTGCCGTGCACGGTCTTTGGCCATTATCTCGCGCATGTGCTCGTAGAGCTGCTGGCGATGCTCGCTCTTTGCCATGTCGATGAAGTCGACCACGATGATACCGCCCATGTCGCGCAGTCTTAGCTGACGTGCTATCTCATCGGCGGCGCGAAGATTCACTTCCAGAGCGTTGGTCTCCTGATCGTTGGTTGCCTTCGAGCGGTTGCCCGAGTTGACGTCGATCACATGGAGTGCCTCGGTGTGCTCTATGATGATGTACGCCCCCGACTTGAATGATACCGTCTTGCCGAACGACGACTTTATCTGACGCGTAACACTGAAATTGTCGAAAATCGGCATTTCTTTCGTGTAAAGCTTCACTATGTCGCTGCGCTCTGGTGCTATCAGATTCACATATTTGAGAATCTGACGGTGTGTGTCGGCATCATTCACGTGAATACTTTCAAACGACGGCGAGAAAACATCCCTCAGCATGCCCACCACACGGTTCTCTTCCTCGAAAACGAGGGCCGGAGCCTGTGAGCGCTGAGCTTTCTCGCAGGCATCTTCAAAAGCCTGAACGAGCGTCTTAAGCTCATGGTTGAGTTCTGCCACCTTCTTGCCTTCGGCCGATGTGCGTACTATCACGCCGAAATTCTTTGGCTTGATGCTCTCCAGAAGCTGACGGAGACGCATCTTCTCCTCTGCCGACTTGATTTTCTGCGAAATAGATATCTTATCGGCAAATGGTGTGAGCACAAGAAAGCGTCCGGTGAACGATATTTCTGTTGTCAGACGCGGACCCTTCGACGAAATCGGTTCTTTCACAATCTGAACAAGCAGCTCCTCGCCGGGGGTAAGTGTTCCCGCCACGGAGCCGTGCTTGTCGATATCCGGCATAAGTTTCATCTGTTGCACTCGCGGAAGCTTCTTCCGGTCGGCAAAAAGTTGCTTGAGATACTCCGAATAGGTCGAGAAATGAGGCCCTAAATCAAGGTAATGCAGGAATGCATCTTTTTCGTACCCCACGTTCACAAATGCGGCATTTAATCCCGGCATTAGTTTCTTTACCTTCGCCAGATAAATGTCGCCTACAGCGTATGCCACGTTACGCGCCTCCTTCTGGAGGCTGACCAGACGGCCATCCTCAAGCAGGGCTATCGTAACTTCCGTTGGCTGAACGTCTACTATCAGTTCGCTTTTCATACGGTGTCGGTGGATGTGGGTTGATAATTCTGGGTAGTGGAGCCGTAAACGCTTTAAAAGAACAAAACTTCTGCTCCGCAACCTTTGCTTATTCTGGTTGCGGGCCGAAGCTTGTCCTTATTATATAAGCGGTGTGCGTCGGCACTTGGCTCCGGTGAGAAATTCACCTCCGAAATAGTTGCTCTCAGCAACTTATTTCTTCTTGTGGCGATTCTTTCTCAGACGTTTTTTGCGCTTGTGGGTAGCCATCTTGTGGCCTTTTCTTTTCTTTCCGCTGGGCATTGTTGATACGCTTTAGGAGGTTAATAATATGTTCTTGTTGCCTTACGCAAGAGAATCTCCGGCGTCGGCAATCTGTAGAGATTTTTTATTTCTTCACTTCGTCCATGAAAACACGAGCGGGCTTGAATGCCGGAATCTTGTGCTCGGGGATAACGATAGTGGTATTCTTGGAGATGTTGCGTGCTGTCTTTTCGCAGCGAGTCTTAACGATGAAGCTACCGAAGCCACGGAGGTAAACGTTCTCACCGTTTGCGAGAGAGTCTTTTACGATTTCCATGAATTTCTCAATGGTAGCGAGAACGGCTGCTTTTTCAATGCCCGTAGTCTTGGAGATTTCGTTGACGAGATCGGCTTTAGTCATTGCTATGAATTTTTTATGATTGAGTATTATATTTTTCCTGCACAGAGAATGATCCCTTTCAGGCCCATTTCTGTTTTGCGGTGCAAATATCGTAATTATTTTTCATTCAAGCATAAAAATAGACCCAAAATTGCACTTTTTTTTGTGCTCCCGGTCTATCCGTGCACTTTTTTAGGGCAATTTCGGGCCTCGCCTATCCCGTTTCAGGATGCTGATTCGCTATTCTCCTTTTCTGCGGGTATTTCCTTATGCTCTTCTTTAGAGTGATGTTCTTCCGGAGTGTGTTCCTCTTTAGCCGCTTTTGCTGCTTTGAGTGTCTGATGATTGTTGTGGCCGATTATCGACCCTTCGATTATCGTCACAAGACCGAATAAAATAAACGACACACCCGTCACCAGCATGATCGTATGCTCTCCCGGTGTGTCCGGTTTCCTCAGGAAAATGAAGATTGCCGCGCCCACCAGCGCTGTCGGAAGAAGATAGAAAAGCCCTGAGAGCTGCACGGGTTTCGACCCGAAAATAAGAAGAAAGAGCTGGAACAATGCCGCGCATAAAACCAGTACGGCAAACATAAATCCTACTATCGCCACAAAAGCCTTGCTGAAGATAAGCATAGCAAGTCCGAGAACAACCGCAGCAGCACTCGCAATCCAGCCGAAGGCTGTCCCGAATGCCCCCATACGGGCCTTCCCCTCGTGGTCGCGCGACGCAAGAAAAACCGTCATATTGATCACTCCGGCGATTACGAAAATAATGCCACCGGCCAGTACCACGCCGCCATCGGCAAGTGAAGTCCTGAACAGTATTAGCACAAGTCCGATCAAAGCAGTGATCAAACCCGTTAGAATGAGATTCCTTCCTTTCATATTTAATATAGTTGAAACTGTTATACAATCACGTTTTCTTTATAACAATTCAATTCGCAAAAAAGACTGAATCCCTCTCGCGCATTTCTTTATTTTACCGCAAAAGTAAGTTTTTTTTGATAAATTTCTACGTCATGGTGAACAAAAATAATCTCATAGTTGTTAGCATTCCAAGAAAGAAATTATCCTATCACTCACCCGGTAGGGTTAAAGATCGTATATCCAAGATCTAAGGCTCGCAAGAGCCGAAACGTACCCATCAATCGAGTGATCAGACGGTAATTAGTGGGAATTTTACCGTCGGGAAGGGCATTGGAAATCATCCGATGCCCTTTTTCTCTTCTTTTAATTGGACTTTTTTTAATCTTAATCTTGAAAAATTTGGTGGTGTGAAAAAAAATTCGTTACTTTGCACGCTGAATTGTGGCGCATCCTTTTAAAGCTGCCGGAAAGATGCACCGGCGGTGATATGAGAACTGCGATGGCGTCCGTTCATAAATCTTAAGACTAAAGAAATTAAAGAACGATAAACCATTAACCAGCCATGTCAAAGATTTGTCAGATAACAGGCAAAAAAGCGATTGTGGGAAATAACGTTTCGCACTCGAAACGTCGCACCAAGCGCAAATTCAACGTTAACCTCTTCTCAAAGAAATTCTACTGGGTAGAGCAGGATCTCTGGATCAGCCTTACTATTTCTGCTGCCGGTCTGCGCACTATTAATAAGCTTGGCCTCGACGCTGCTATGACTCAGGCTATTGCTAAGGGCTTCCTCAATCCTACTGAGATTCGCCCCGTTGGTTTTTAAAAGTCCACTTCCTAATCTGTCTGAGTAACTATGGCAAAGAAAGCTAAAGGTAACCGCGTTCAGGTTATCCTCGAATGCACCGAACACAAGGCAAGCGGTATGCCCGGCACAAGCCGATACATCACCACTAAGAATCGTAAAAACACTACTGAGCGTCTCGAACTTAAGAAATACAACCCCATTCTTAAGAAGATGACTATTCACAAAGAAATTAAATAATAAGTAGATATGGCAAAGAAAACCGTCGCTTCGCTTCAGAAAGGCGAAGGCCGCACCTAC
>CAYYQS010000145.1:0-5090 GCA_964472555.1 uncultured Bacteroides sp. | reverse complement strand
CGTCGGTTGAGTCGGTACCGGGGTAATCTACGATGTGGGCGGTGATAGCGGCGCCACGGCGGCGCTGTCGCTCGAGGGTGAAGATGATGTTTCGTTCCCACCAGCGGAGGGGACGGCCGAACCATCTTGCGAACTCGAGGGTGATGTTAGGAAGTCTTCGGCGGGGGCGGGTCATATCATTGGTTTTTGCTGCAAAGGTAGAAAGAGAAATGAGCCAATGATGTGCGGAAATCCCGGGGGTGGGGAAATGTGAATCACCCGGAAACAAACCCCGATGCGTGAAGGTCGGCGGCCTACGGGCGCCTGGGCGATTGTGGCCTTTCTCCCGACCCACCCCTCCGCCTGCGGCTCCGGTGTGGGCCGGGCTACGAATGGAGCGGCGGCGCTTCGCGGACGCCTTTCGTTGAGTGAAGGGAGGTTCCGGCTATGAGATTAATAGTTAATCAATAATTTTCGCTATTTTTGCGGGGTGAAGTCAGCGAGGAAAACAGGATGGAAAAGATTTGAGTATTGGCTTAATGCAATTCATTATTGCATGGGTATTATGTCTATGAAATTCTATAATTTCTTAGATGTAAGTTTTGACAATGGTTTATTGTTACTTACAAAGATATTTCCATATAAGGTTAGAGAAAATATATCCGCACATATTGATAAAACAAATAGAATTACAAAAGGTGTAAAACAAGGTTTTGCGGAGGGTTCTGCAATTGATTCATTCGGATATGTATACTCAGGATATACCGCAATATTATCGTTTATATTGCTTGGCATCTCGTGGAAGGTAAGAGGGTTGAGAATGGATGTATTTAACTACATATTAGTTGTGACACCAATTCTTATCGGCTATATTCCGGCTTACAAGGCGGTATTTTCTCATGACAAATATGAGAATTATATTAAGCTTTTTTCAAAAGAGAGCAAGCAGTGGCACCGAAATTGGATGAGGATAACAGTCTTATTCATTTTTTGCGGCACTTTAGGAGCTACTGTGTTGGGCATATTACTTGTACTAAATATTTACCATTCATAATGGATGCAGAATGGTTTGAATATTTGATGAATGAGCTCTTCTATAGTCTATGGTTGATAGAAGGTAACTTTCATCGAGGAATGGAGAAGCTGATCGACTGGTTGTTTTTTCCTCTTGAATCTGTAGTGAATAAATTCATTATTGGAGAGAAGCACCTTAGGAGAATTGAAGAAAAGAATAGGGAAAATAACGGGGCGATAAAGCATGTTTATAAAGAAATGACGGATGGGATGGAAATTGGAGGTGCTATCCGCAATACATATTTGATATGCTTCTCGGTGCCATGGTTTTTCTGTTGGATTCTTTTGGGTATTATAATCAGGACAGTAGGTTTCAAGGGGTTAATGTTTGCGTTTCCTCCTTTTGCCTCTTGCTTAGTGGTCTATGCATACGTCCAATGGGCAGTGGATAAGGATGATAAATGTGTCAAATATCTGAAGATATTTAAGAAAAGGGATGCTAAATGGCAGAAGAAAATGAGGAGAATCGGAATCATATCTTGCCTTGTAGGAGTGATTCTTTATTTTGGTGGTGTTTTCCTTGGATTGAAGCTGTGTGACGGGTGATGTGCGAGAAAGAGCTAAAGGCTCCGACGAGGAAGGGGGAAATGAGCACACCCACAAAGAAAAAGAGGTGCTCTCACGAGTACCTCCCTTTCCATTCATCACATTATGCTTAATTTAAAGTGCTATTATAGGGTTAATCAGTAGCGGCTTTCGACTATTTCCCAGTCGACTATATCCCAGAGCTTATTGAGCGCGTCTGCGCGTCTGTTCTGATAGTCGAGGTAGTAGGCGTGCTCCCATACATCGAATGTAAGAAGGGGCGTCAAGCCGTCCTGTAGAGGATTCTTGGCATTGGGGCCCTGAGTGATGAAGAGTTTTCCTTCGTCATCACGACTGAGCCAAACCCAGCCCGAACCGAAAAGACTCACTCCGGCATCAACAAATGCCTCCTTAAACTTCTCAAACGAACCGAAGTCGCGGTCTATAGCCTTACGGAGCTCACCGGTTGGTTCGCGCCGCCCGTCGGGCGAGAAAGTAAAGAAGTAGAAGATGTGGTTCCAAGCCTGCGACGCATTGTTGAACAATGGTCCTGAGGCCTTAGCGATAATTTCCTCAAGTTCCTCATCTTCGTACTCAGTACCCTTAATGAGGCGGTTGAGATTATCGATATAAGCCTTCTCGTGCTTTCCGTAGTGGAATTCAACTGTGCGGCGGCTGATTGCCGGTTCGAGAGCATCTTCTGCGTAAGGGAGTTGGGGCTGTTCGTATGTCATAGTAGTTATTGTTTTTCGTTGTTTGTACTTATAGAACATCCGTACACTCTTCTTAGTTCGGGAGAAATACATTTTTCACATACGTTAAAGCATGATTTGTCAATTTATTTGACTAATTTTGAGCAATCAAAATCGCTCCGCTTGAAACAAACTCCTTTATATATCGCTCTTGTTTTGCTGCTGTCGTCGTGCGGTACTCCCCGCACGGCACCCGAGCCGCCAAAATATGAGCAGAGGTCTTCCACGGTAAAGCACCATACCCGCCCCTCCTCCGGGAAGCTGCAGCCAGAACAAAAGAAGGCACCAGGGTTTGCCGACGACATCGAGAAAGAGGCAAGGCGGTGGCTCGGCACACCGTATCGCTACGGAGGAAAGGACCGATCTGGCACCGACTGCTCGGGTATGGTGATGAGCGTGTTTGAAATAGCTGCGGGAATAAAGCTACCGCGCGATTCCCGAGCTCAGCGCGAATGGTGCCCTAAGATCGAGAAGTCAAAGCTACGCAAAGGAGATCTCGTTTTCTTCTCTTCAAAGACCGGAGGAGGCAATGTGAGCCATGTGGGGATTTATATTGCCGACGGAGATTTCATTCACGCCTCTACATCGCGCGGTGTAATAATAAGCAATCTCTCCGATAAATATTACGACCAGCACTACCATTCCGCAGGCAGAGTGACCGGAATCAAAGCACCTCAAAAAGAATCGTCGGCCGAAACCGTGCGACGGCCGACCGACGAAGCTGATTCGATTCGCGCAGAAGTGATCCGCGCAATGAAATTCTGATCAGCGAGCAGCGTAGGAAGTGCTTGCGCTCACAAGCTGGCTGTAAGCATACACACCTGCCTCGGAGATTTCTACTGTTGTATAGTCGTTGCCGCTACCGGCGGGTACGCGCACGTGGTTGTCGTCAACGAAAGCAAAAAGCACGTGGCTTTCACCGCCAGCGTTTACGCTCCACTCCTGACGCTCGGTATTGAAGTCAAGACGAACCTTGCTGCCGTCGTTGAGCCCGATAATATCGTATCCTTTACCGTCACACTTCACAAGATAGCGGCCGTCGTTGCCTTCGATCACTTTCTCGCCTTTTGCCATGGGATTGTTGCCGCTCCAGAACTCGATGCTGTTAAGCACCAGCACGTCGGCAAGTCCGGTCACTTCATATACCGGAAGAATCCAGAAGCAGAAAAACACCAACTCGTTGAGGAACTTGTTGCCAACATGCTGATTCCAACCGAGCAGACGGTTTGTAAGAGAGAAGCTGCCGATGCACGAAGGAGTTGTAATCGTCGTCATGCACAGAAGCGCTGCCACTGCAGCAGTCATCACTTTTCTTTTCATAGAAGATTTATTAAGATTTAGATTAATTCTCGTTTAAGCGTGGATTTCGCGGCGGGCCTGTTCATAGAAATCCGTGATATTCTTCACATAATTCACCGTTTCTGTTCCACGGCAATAACCGTATTTCACCACCGGATCATTATAGTACTTCGGGTTCATCTTCATGAGTATGGCTTTCGACACATTGTCGTCCCATACCTGAGGATCGAGCCCATATTTCTTCGCGAGTGCTATAGCATCGTAAACGTGAGCGATACCGACATTATAGGCTGCGATCACAAATTTGAGCCGTTCCTTATCATTGGGCACATACTTGAGAAGATAGCGGTCGAGATCCGATATCAACTTCGTGGCAACCTGAACGCTTACCTCAGGATTATTCAGCTTTGAGACCGAGGTCTTGTAGCCACGGGCAGTCTTCGGCATTATCTGCATAAGACCCCGAGCACCAACCCACGAGCGGGCATTGGCCTTGAAGCGGCTCTCCTGAAAAGCCTGAGCGGCGAGCAGTCGCCAGTCCCAACCGATATTGGGTGCATACTTCCTGAAGAGATCATCATATTGCGAGATATACCCTTTGCCGAAATCAAAATTGAAACGCGGAGTAAACTTCGTCTGCTCGAAATATCGCTTCAGAAGATCGGCATTGATTTCCTGAGGCTCTTTCTCAGCAAACCACGAATTTATAGCATCGGCAAGCCACTGCTTGTCCGGAGCGACCGCCCACGAAGCCCTTTGCGGGAAGCTTACCTCCATGTCGATGTCCAGATCGGGATAATAAGTGCGGTTGAGGCGGGCGATATCGCTATCGACAACTGTGAGCGGAATTTTCCCGTCGCTTACCATTTGGATCAGATCCTCGGTAATAAGCGAGTCAGCATCAACTTCATGAATATTGATTCCGCCTCCTACTTCCTCATTCAGATTCTGAAGGCGACGCAGATATTTGCTATCGCGCTCCACATACACATCTTTGCCCACAAGTTCAGTCACATCCTCAATAGCAGGCTGCCCCTGCACCTTGGGTTGTACAAGAACCTGCGTAGTATAGTTCTCGGGGCCGCATGGAAGCACATATTGCTTATAGTGCTGAGTGATAGGCACATCGTAGGCTATAAGATCTACTTTCCCCGAGTCAAGCATTTCTACAGCCTCGCTGAGTGTGTGGGCAACCTTGAGATCAAGCACAAGAGAATTCTGAACAGCAAAACTATCTACAAGCTCGTAGTCGTAGCCCATAGGTTCATCGCGGTAGATGAAATAGGATGTCGGGCCATAGAGAGTCACCACCCGGAGCGTATCGTGTAGCCTATCAGCATCAGAGGTATCCGCCGAACCGCAACGCGAACATCCGACCACCGCAACGGCAGCAGCTAAAATCAATAATGTACTCTTGAAGAAGGATCGCAAAGTCATAAGCCTGTTTTTTAAATCACCGGC
>CAYYQS010000144.1:0-5282 GCA_964472555.1 uncultured Bacteroides sp. | reverse complement strand
TGCCGAAGGGGCCGTATCCTTCGTAGGTGATTTCCTTGTAGTCGCCGGCATCCTTATCGGTAGCCTTCTTGATAGCGCGTTCTACGGTATCCTTGGGCATGTTTGCAGCCTTAGCGTTCTGCATGAGCGCGCGGAGACGGGGGTTGGTGTCGGGATCCGGGCCACCGGCTTTAGCTGCGATTGTTATTTCCTTTCCTATGCGCGTGAAAGTGCGCGACATATTGCCCCAGCGTTTGAGCTTACGGGCTTTACGGTATTCAAATGCTCTTCCCATTGCGGTAAGAAGTTTATATTGTTTTTATTTAATGATATTCTTGAAAATCAGCGGAGTTCGGCGCCGAGCTTATTCTTGAGGTTCTCTATCACCTTGGTCATCACACGGTCGATATACTTGTCCTGCAGGGTCTTTTCGGGATCCTGGAGTGTGATCGAGATAGCGTATGATTTCTTACCGGCGGGTAGCTTGTCGCCTTCATAGACGTCGAAGAGCTCTACGTCGCCAAGGATGCGTCGCTCTGAGTCGCGTACCACAGCCTCTACCTCAGCCATTGTCACACGGCTGTCGAGGAGCAGCGAGAGGTCGCGCTTCACGGGATGTGTCTTTGGCAGGGGAGCGTAGAGAGCGTTGGTCTTAGCGGCCTGACGGCAGATTGTATCCCAGTCGAGCTCGGCATAGCTTACAGGCACCTTGATGTCGCATTTGCGGCAGATATCGGGGTTGACGATACCCATAAGACCGAGACGCGCGCCGCTCACGGTGCTTATCTCGAGAGCCTGGGAGAAGATACCGCCCTTGGCAACCTCTGCAGTGCGGAGCGTGGGCTTGATGCCGGTGCGTGCAAGTACATTGAGCACGGCAGCCTTGAGGTCGTAGAATCCTGCGTCCTCGCGCTGGCGGAGCCAGTTGGCCTGACGTGTCGATCCGGCGAGCCAGAGAGCGAGGCGTGCATGCTCTGCGAAAGGCGCCAGAGGAGCCTCCGGGGTGATGCTCTTCGAGGGATCGGCGAAATATACGTTGCCGAACTCATAGAAAGGAGTGTCGGGGCAGCGGCGGTTGATGTTGTGAGCTATCGACTCCAGACCACCGAAAAGCAACGTCTGACGCAGCACATTGAGGTCCTGGCTCAGTGGATTGAGCAGGCGCACGCTGTTGGCAGCCGGGAAATCGGGAAGCTCGGCATAGTAGCCTTCGGCAGTGAGCGAGTTGTTGAGTATTTCATTCCAACCAGCGCCGGTGAGCTGCTCTGAAATCGTACGGCGAAGATCGTCGGCCTCATCCACCGGAGTCTTGAAGGAAAGATTGGAGTGGAGGGAATCGCTCATTGCGATGCGGTTGTAGCCATATATGCGGAGGAAGTCCTCAATCACGTCGCAAGGGCGCTGCACGTCCACACGGTAGGTGGGAATGGCCAGCGAGAGCTTGTCGCCGTCGGATTTAACGTCGATTTCGAGGGCGCGCAGAATGACATCTACCGTAGCGTGATCGAAGGTAGCGCCTATAAGACGGTCGATGTCAGAGTATGTCATCTCCACCTTGTAGGGCTCAACTACTTCGGGATAGTAGTCTACGATTTCGCCGGTAGTCTTGCCCCCGGCGAGCTCACAGATGAGCATTGCTGCATATTTGAGAGCGTAGAGACAGCCATTGGGATCGACACCACGCTCGAAGCGGAACGACGAGTCGGTGCTGATGCCGTGGCGGCGGGCCGTCCGGCGCACCGAAGTAGCGTTGAAGCATGCGGACTCGAGGAAGATTCTTGTGGATTCCTCAGTTGTGCCGGAATTAAGGCCGCCAAAGACACCTGCCATGCACTTCTCTTCCTTGCCGTCGCAGATCATCAGGTCGGCGCCGTCGAGTGTGTGTTCCACACCGTCGAGAGTAGTGAACTTGCTGCCGGGTGTGGCTCGACGAACTACGATGCGGTTGTGGGCAAGCGTATCGGCATCGAAAGCATGCAGTGGCTGACCGATAGCATGGAGGATAAAGTTGGTGATATCCACCACATTGTTGATCGGATGCATGCCTATTGTGGAGAGATGACGCTGAAGCCATTCGGGGCTCGGGCCAACCTTAACGCCCTCGATAGTGATACCGCAATAGCGTGTCACGCCGTCGGGCGCTTCTACAGTCACCGTCACTCCTTTACCTTCGGGATTGTCGATGCTGAACTTCTCTACAGAAGGCTTGTGGGCTGTGGTCTGCTGCACTCCGCGGCCTGTGAGGGCTGCTGCGACGTCGCGTGCCACACCGTAGTGCGAAGCCGCGTCGATGCGGTTGGGAGTGAGGTCGACCTCAAGGACGTAGTCATCCTCGATATTGTAGTATTCGGCAGCGGGTCGGCCTATCATGGCCTCGGCAGCGGCCGGAAGTTCGATGATGCCGTTGTGCGAAGTGCCTACACCGATTTCGTCTTCGGCGCATATCATACCGAATGATTCCACACCGCGGATCTTCGATTTCTTGATTTTGAAAGCCTCGCCCTCGGGAGTGTAGAGGGTTGTGCCTACGGTTGCAACCACAACAGTCTGTCCGGCTGCAACGTTGGGTGCGCCGCACACGATCTGCACGGGAGTGCCTGTGCCGTCGAGGTCTACGGTGGTGATATGGAGATGATCGCTGTCGGGGTGTACGTCGCAAGTGAGGACCTTGCCAATGACGAGTCCTGCGAGTCCGCCGCGGATGCTTTCGACACGCTCTACCGACCCGGTCTCGAGTCCTATGGAAGTGAGGAGGGCCGAGAGTTCGTCGGGAGTCAGACTGAAGTCGACATATTCTTTAAGCCATTTGTATGATATGTTCATCGCTGTAAGTTTGTTTCAATGTGCAAATTTAGCGAAAAATAGCGACATTGCCGCTTTAAGACACTATAAAATTACTGCTTTTTCCGGGAGCAGAGTATCGAGATACAGCTCAGCCTCGGGGCCGAGGTTGAAAATCAGATCGAGCACCGATAGTCCGCCGATGAATCCCAGGGAGTCTTGTCTGACCTGCCAGTAGGGGGGCATATCAGCCGACACAGCCTCTATCACTGCATCAGTCACTGCCGGAGCGGTTTCCGCCGGAGAGGGTAGCGATACGATGCTGGCAGGAGTGCGTAGGATGCTACGAACTATGCTGTCGGCACGCAGGCACAGCTCCGTGACGGGTATGGGTTCGGGTGAAAACAGAGGCATCAGCCGGTCGATATAGAACTCGAAGAAAGGCGTGCGGCCGTAGGCCGATTCAAGAGCCGTAGGCATGGTCTCCCACCAGCGTCCGTGGTCGCTCACCAGAGTTTCCCTCCAGAGCCGTGCGCCCGACGGTCGGCTGACAGGTACTGTAAGCCGTATGGGGCCCTTGGCATCGGCAATGGCAAAGCGGTGAGTGTCTTTCTCAGCCTTTACGTAGCGAGCTTCCGTATCGAAGGCTACGGCCGGACAGCGGGCCATAAGCGCGTAGTAAGCCGCCGGGGCGAATAGCCTCGGCGGAAAAACGGTAGGAGTCTGAGGGGAAATCATTTGTCGGGATTGGCCACTCGGAGTATGCGGTCGAATCTTATCTTTCCGTCGAAGAGGGAGCGTTCGCGGTCGAACGACGCCAGCACTATCATAGGAGTACCCACCACGTGGTCTTCGGGTACAAATCCCCAGAAGCGCGAGTCCTGCGAATTATCGCGGTTATCGCCCATCATCCAGTAGTAGTCCATGGCGAAGGTGTAGGTGTCGGCAGGCGCACCGTCGATCATCACTTTGCCCGTGGCAGAGTCGAGATACGCATCGGTGTGGCCTTCATAGTTGCGTATGCAACGGTTGTAGCGCACCCATGCGTCGGGAGTGAGATCTATCGTCATACCTTTTGCCGGGATGAGAAGGCCGTCGTCGCCCCCATAGTCCGACAAGGTCCAGTCGGCGTCGCTGCCGTAGGGGAACATCATCGAGGTCATGTCGGCCCCGGCGAAGTAGGGTGCCACTTCGTTGAATTTCACATATGAGCGAAGGCGCTTCTGCTCCGTCAGAGTGTCTATCATCTCCTGAGTCAGGGGAGCAAGATAGGCACAGTCAGTGATCGACGATCCGGGGAGGAAACTCTGGATGTTGGCCCGTGAAGGAGTGTTCGCCGGAAAAGCGGTGAGGTCGGAGAGCGAAATGCCAAGCTGCTTGAGATCGTCGTCGGTGAGAGGACTCGACACGGCGAAAATGTAGTTGAACTGCACATTCTTCGGGAACTGCCTTGCCTGGCCGTCGATGTAGATGGTGTCGCCCGAAATCTTCAGCCGCTGGCCGGGAAGGCCTACTGCTCGCTTCACGAAGTTCTGACGACGGTCGACCGGACGGTAAACGATATCGCCGAACATGGCTTTGTTTGCATGCACCACGTCGCGCCCATACTCCTTCACCAGAAGATCGTAGTAATTGGGAGAATCTTCAAAACGTGTAGCCACGGTGTCGCCAGCGGGGAAATTGAATACCACGATGTCGCCTTCCTCCACATTTCTCAGACCTTTGAGGCGGCGGTAGGGAAGCGATGGATTGTCAAGGTAGGATTTATGCCCTAAAATGGAATTGTGCACCAGCGGGAAGTGAACAGGAGTGATAGGCACGCGAGGGCCGTAGACAAACTTATTCACCCAGAGGTAGTCGCCGGTGAGAAGAGTCTTCTCAAGCGAACTCGAAGGTATCTGATAGTTCTGACCGATGAAGGCAAAGACGAAGTAGACCAGAATGAGAGCGTACACAATGGCGTCGACCCAGCTCATCACCGATCGCACGGCTTTCGATTTGCTCTTTTTCCACCAGGTGAATGGTATGTAGCCCGTGATGTAGATATCGAAGAGCAGCAGCTCGAAAATTGCGAGCCACCAGTTTCCCATCCATGCCACCCAGAGCAGGAAAATGAGGGAAACGGCACCGAATCGGATCCAGCGTGTAGTCTTGGTGTCGGCTATGCGTCGACGCAACCCCTGTGCAAAAGTCTCTTTGGCATCCATTATCAGTCACCCATTGTGCGGAGGAGCTCATCGTTGTCGCGCGTGCGCTCCATGCGGTCTTTAATAAATTCCATAGCTTCGATAGAATTGCGGTCGGCCAGGAAGCGGCGCAGAATCCACATACGGTTGAGAGTCTCGGAGCGGAGCAGGAGATCGTCGCGGCGGGTGCTCGACGCCATGATATCCACAGCGGGGAAGATGCGTTTGTTGGAGAGCTTGCGGTCGAGCTGAAGCTCCATATTACCGGTGCCCTTGAATTCCTCGAAGATCACTTCGTCCATCTTCGAGCTGGTCTCTGTGAGGGCGGTTGCAATG
>CAYYQS010000143.1:0-5360 GCA_964472555.1 uncultured Bacteroides sp. | reverse complement strand
TCGAACCGGGATGGGTTTCCCCAACGGTGTTTGAGACCGTCGCGTCTACCGATTCCGCCATCCGGGCGTATGCGGTGCAAAGGTATGTATTTTTTTTGGAACGGACAAATTAAAGGGGAATATTGAATGAATTGAAGGCTATAGCGCGGGCCCCGAATCCGCATTTCTGGCGTATTAGGCCGGTGTTTAGGATTCGTCCGGCATCTTCGCAGGATGTGCCGTAGTCGAGCCAGTGGAATCCTGCTGCTGTGGCGTCGGCCTGGATGCGTGAGAAGAGAAGGGGGAGTGCACCGACGGCGCGTGCTTCTTCGTCGGAGGCGATGTACTGACAGTGAGCAACGGGGTGGCTGAGGTACATGACTACTCCGGCGCAGGGGCGACCTTGGATTGTGGCGAGGTAGAGGATGATGTTGTGGGGGAATCGGTCGGCGAGGAGTTTTATTTCGTCGAGGGTATGGACCGGTGTGGTGTCGTGGCGGTCGGCCAGACACTGTGAGAGTATTTTCCAATAGGCGGCGTAGTCGGTGGATGTTCCGCATTGTACGCCGGCGCGGTTGGCCCGAGTGATAGCTCTGCGTGCGTTTGAGTCGAAGGGGAGCGGGTCGGCGAGGGGGAGGGCTGAGGAGACGAGTGTTGAGCGTAGTGTAGCTCCGGCGCGAAAGAGCGCGTAGAGGTCTTCTTCGGCGGGATAGCGGTGGTAGATGTGGGGGACGGGCCGATAGTCGAGTGTTCTGAATCCGCGGTCGGCGTAGTGTGCTGTGGCATGCTCCCAGATCTTCATCATGGCGGGCATGTCGGCGCGGGGTGTCATGAGCCAGCCTCCGAAAGATAGTCCGCGATGACTTGCGACTTCTGTGCCTTCTGAGTGCGCGGGGAGGACTGCGAGGACTCGGTGGTGGTCGTCGAGTGCGAGGAGTGAGCAGTCGGCGAAGCGGTGGGCGTGGTAGTCCATGTAGGCGCGCTTGTGGAGGAATGTGCCGTTGCGCGACTGTTCGACTGTTTTATCCCAGAGGGGTGCGAGGTCGGGGTTGTAGTCGGCTATTATCATTTTTCGGGAGCGAGGCGGTCGAGCTCGGCGTTTGCTTTGGCGAGGGTTGCGCGCAGGTCGATGTATTCGAGTGCTGCTTCGAGCCAGGTGTTATACTCTTCGTAGTAGGTGAAGATGTTTATAGCGCCCATCGACAGGGCTTTGTCGAGGAGCTGCGGGTATGAGTCGGTGTCGAATGTTTCGGCGGCACGGGTTACTCTGGAGTATAGCTGAGCTGCTTTTGTGTGGGCGGTTCGCAGTCGGGCTGTGGTGCGGAGAGTGAGGTCGAGCCGGTCGAATTCGGCTTCGGCGGCTTCTGCTTTGGCTTGAGCTACGGCTCGGCGGGGTGACCATGTGGGGAGTGAGATAGCGACAGAGAGTCCGTTGAAGTGCATGTTGTCTTCGAAGTCGTGGATGTAGCCGAGGGAGAATGAGGGGAGAGAGGCTCGTCGGGCGGCTGTGACGGAGCTGCGGGCGGCGTCGCTGAGTGTGAGGGCTGCTGAGAGGGAGGGGTTGGCTGTGTGTGCGGCCTGCATGCATTGGTCGAGGGGTCGGGGGACTTGAGGAGCGGGGAGCGAGTGGATGCCGAGGGCTGAGTCGGTGTCGGTGCCGAGTGCGAGGAGTGCGCTTCGGGCGTCGTCGAGTGCAGTTTCGGCTTCGGCGAGACGACTTTCGGTGGCGAATGTCTGGAGGTCGAGCTTGCGGATGTCGAGGAGTGTGACGCGATTGGCGCTGTAGGCCTGGCGATAGATTTCGGCGAGACGAGCGTTGTTGTCGGCAGTTTTGCGTAATATGGTGAGTTTTTCGGCCGCTGCTGCGATGTCGATCAGAGCTGTGCGGGCTTCGAGGAGCCGGTCGGCGAATTCGGCCGCGCAGAGACGGTCGTATGCCTGAGAGCGAAGGGCACCGGCTTTGCTGCGAGCGGCGTATGCTCCGGGCCAGTCGAAAGTCTGAGATATTCCGGCACCCCAACGGTTTCCTTCGGCGGAGGCGTTCCATTTGTATTCTGCTTCGATCTCCGGTCCGGGGAGGGTGTCGGCTGCTTTGTCGGCTGCGACGAGGGCATCGTAGCGTGCGCGCGTTGCCTGCAGCGCGGGGCTCTGTGCGGCGATACGGTGTGCTATTTCGTCGATGTCCTGTGCGGCAAGGGGTGTGAACAGGGATATGCAGAGGAGGGCGGCTAAGATGATCCGATGATTAATCATAGGCTTTTGAGGTACCAGTTGTATAATCTTTTTACGCCTTGGTCGAGTTCGACGGTGTGCGTCCAGCCGAGTGCGTGTAGGCGTGAGACGTCGCAAAGTTTCCGCATTGTTCCGTCGGGTTTGGAAGTGTCCCATTCTATGGTGCCGTCGAATTCCACTGCATCAGCGACAAGGGCTGCGAGGCGGGCTATGGATAGTTCTTTGCCTGTGCCGATGTTGATGTGGGTGTTGCGGATGTCGGGTCCGGCTTTGGCGGCGATGTCGGCGAATGATACGTTGAGGAGGATGTGAACGCAAGCGTCGGCCATGTCTTCGCTCCAGAGGAATTCACGGAGGGGTGTTCCGGAGCCCCAGAGCCGGACTTTGCCAGGGAGAATGCCGAATGCTTCGAGAGCGTGTGTGATTCCGGTATCGGAAGCTTCCGGGGGAATTGTGCTGACAGGTCGTGCGGCGAGGTCGGCCCGGATTGCAGCGAAGTCGCCTTTGCCGAGAAGCTTGGCAAGGTGGACTTTGCGGATCATAGCGGGGAGGACGTGGCTGTTTTCGAGGTGGAAGTTGTCGTTTGGGCCGTAGAGGTTTGTGGGCATTACGGCCACGTAGTCGGTTCCGTGCTGGAGGTTGAAAGCCTCACACATTTTGAGTCCGGCAATTTTAGCGATAGCGTAGGGCTCGTTTGTGTACTCGAGCGGAGATGTGAGGAGAGCGTCTTCGGGAATTGGCTGAGGGGCTTCGCGGGGGTAGATGCAGGTTGAACCGAGAAAGAGGAGGTTCTGTACGCCGTGGCGAAATGCTTCGCCGATAACGTTCTGCTGTATCTGGAGGTTCTGATAGATGAAGTCGGCCCGGTAGCGGGAGTTCGCCATGATTCCTCCGACGTGAGCTGCGGCGAGAACAACCGCTTCGGGTTGCTCTTCGTCGAAGAATTTTTTCACGGCTACTGGGTCGAGGAGGTCGAGCTCGGCGTGTGTTCGGCCGATAAGGTTTTTGAACCCTCGGCTGCGGAGGTTTGCCATTATTGCCGATCCTACGAGTCCGCGGTGCCCTGCTACGTAGATTTTTGTGTCTTTGGAGATGTTTTTCTTCATGGGCTATTTAGCTACGGACTTTATGTCGGCGTCGACCATTGTGTTGACGAGTTGCTCGAATGATGTCTTTCGAGGATTCCATCCGAGCTGGCGCCGAGCTTTTTCGGGGTTCCCGAGGAGCTGTTCGACTTCAGCAGGACGGAAGAACCGCGGGTCGACTTCAACGAGGATGCGTCCGGTGGCTTGATCGATTCCTTTTTCGTCGATTCCTGAGCCTTCCCAGCGGAGGTTCATGCCTGCCCTGGCGAAAGCGAGAGATGCGAATTCGCGGACGGTGTGGTATTCTCCGGTTGCGATTACGTAGTCGTCGGGTTGTGGTTGCTGGAGGATGAGCCACATGCATTCGACATAGTCGGGAGCGTAACCCCAGTCGCGTCGTGCATCGAGGTTGCCGAGGTAGAGTTTATCCTGAATTCCTGCAGCTATGCGGGCAGCAGCGAGTGTGATTTTTCGGGTAACGAATGTTTCGCCCCGTCGCTCGGATTCGTGGTTGAAGAGGATTCCGTTTGCGGTGTACATTCCGTAGCTTTCGCGGTAGTTCTTCATGATCCAGAAAGCGTAAAGTTTTGCCACGGCGTAGGGCGAGCGGGGGTAGAATGGTGTGGTTTCGCTCTGGGGCACTTCCTGCACTTTTCCGTAGAGCTCTGATGTGGAGGCCTGGTAGATGCGCACGGATTTTTCTTTGTGGAGAATGCGCACGGCTTCGAGTAGCCTGAGAGTGCCGAGAGCGTCGGCGTCGGCAGTGTATTCGGGGACGTCGAACGAAACTTTGACGTGGCTCTGAGCCGCGAGGTTGTAGATTTCGTCGGGGTCCACTTCGGCGATAATTCGGATAAGTGAGGAAGAGTCGGTCATGTCGCCGTAGTGCAGGTTTACGAGGCGCCGCCGGTGCATGTCGCGAACCCACTCGTCGAGGTATAGGTGCTCGATACGCGCGGTGTTGAAGCTTGAGCTACGCCGGATTATGCCGTGAACTTCGTATCCTTTAGAGAGCAGGAATTCAGCGAGGTAGCTTCCGTCCTGCCCTGTTATGCCTGTGATAAGAGCTTTTCGCATTTGTGGGAAGATTATATTGGAATACAAAATTATGCGAAAATATTGTAACAGACAAATTAATGGAAAATAATGCTGAGATTACGGAAAAATTTCGTAAATTTGCCGCGTGAACCCGCAAGGGTTTCGGTATGAATTTTAAAACACAACATAACAGGTTATTAAAATAACAATTATGAAAATTGAAAAAATCATCGGCCGTGAGGTACTTGACTCGCGCGGCAACCCCACAGTAGAAGTGGACGTAATTCTTGAATCGGGCGCATTCGGCCGAGCATCAGTACCTTCTGGAGCATCAACCGGCGTAAATGAAGCACTCGAACTTCGCGACGGCGACAAGAGCCGCTACATGGGCAAGGGCGTTCTCAAGGCTGTAGCCAATGTAAACGGTCCTATCGCAGCAGCCCTCGTAGGCATGAGCGCACTCGATCAGATTGCAATCGACGAAAAAATGCTTGCTCTCGACGGCACAGACACCAAGAGCAATCTCGGTGCCAACGCTATCCTCGGTGTATCTCTTGCCGTAGCTAAGGCAGCTGCCAACTACCTCGACCTCCCCCTCTACAAATATATCGGCGGCTGCAACACCTACGTGCTCCCCGTGCCTATGATGAACATCATCAACGGTGGTGCTCACTCTGACGCTCCTATCTGCTTCCAGGAATTCATGATCCGCCCTATCGGCGCAACATCATTCCGCGAAGGTATCCGCATGGGTACAGAGGTTTTCCACAACCTCAAGAGTGTGCTCAAGGCCCGCGGCCTGAGCACTGCAGTAGGTGACGAAGGTGGTTTCGCTCCCACTCTCGACGGCACAGAAGACGCACTCAACGTGATCATCCAAGCTATTGAGAAGGCAGGTTATGTACCCGGTAAAGACGTAACTATCGGTCTTGACTGCGCATCTTCCGAGTTCTACAAGGACGGTCTTTATGACTACACCTGGAAGCAGGGTGCCAACGCTCCCAAATATACCAGCGCACAGCAGGC
>CAYYQS010000142.1:0-5569 GCA_964472555.1 uncultured Bacteroides sp. | reverse complement strand
AGCCATCAACAGCAAGGGCGACTACCGGAAAGCACTCGCCGACATCGACCACGCAATAAAGCTCCAGCCCCACCTCGCCGGACTCTACATCAACCGCGCCTTCCTCCGCTACAAACTCGACTCCTACAGCGGCGCAATGGCCGACTACGACTACGCTCTCACACTCGATCCCCTCAACTCCGTCGCACTCTTCAACCGCGCTCTCCTGCTTTCAGAAGTTAACGCCAACGACCTCGCGCTCGAAGACTTCAACAAAGTCCTACGCCTCGACCCCGACGACGTCCGAGCTCTCTTCAACCGCGCTATGATTCACCGCGCGAAAGGAAACTACAACGAAGCTATCGACGACATCACCCGAGTAGCACAAGCCTATCCCGACTTCCCCGGCGCTCTATATCTCCGCGGTGCCATATACCGCGATCAGGGAAAACTCGCCATGGCCGAAGCCGACTTCAAGAAAGCCGAAGCGCTCTCCAAAGCACTTACCCCGGAAGTCGCCGCAAAATACGACCACGACATCGCAGTGGCTCAGCCCGACATGGCCTCCGACGCCATAGAACCCGAAAAGACATCCGATCCCGAGACCGAAAAACAGGTTTCGCGCAAATTCGCACAGCTACTTACCGTTGACGATAACGCCGACTTCCGCGAAGAATACAACAACACCGCTATCCGCGGACGCATCCAGGACCGGAACCTCAACATCGAGACCGAGCCCATGATGATGCTTTCATTCTACTCATCGCCCACCGAGCTGCGCCGCAACACCTACTACATCCGCGAAGTCGACGACCTCAACGCCACACGCATGCTCCGCTTCATCCTTGTGGTTACCAACAAAGTACCCACCCTCGACGAAGCCACAGTCGGCCGCCACTTCCAGTCTATCGACTACTACAATTCTTATCTTGCAAGCCACCCCGGACGACCCGTCGACTTCATCGGCCGGGCCCTCGACTTCCTTACCGTACGCGACTACGCAAATGCCGAAAAAGACGCCGACCGCGTTATCGAGCTCACCCCCGACCAGCCACTCGGCTATCTCATCAGAGCTCAGGCGCGCTACGGCTCATACCTTCTCGGCGACACCGGTGCTTCCTCGCCCGACCGCAAGACCGACGCTATGGCCCGAGCATCTCTTGCCGCTAAAAAACTCGCCGACATAATCTCCGACTACGATAAAGTCCTCGAGCTATCCCCCGGCATGGCAATCGCTTGGTTCAACAAAGGCACACTCCTGCTTGAAAACGAAGACTACTCCGGGGCGGCGGCAGCTCTTTCCAAAGCTATCGAGCTCAAGCCCGACTTCGGAGAGGCATACTACAACCGCGGTTATCTTGCCCTCAAGGCCGGACGACAGGCCGAAGGCGTCGCCGACCTCGGAAAGGCAGGCGAGCTCGGCATCGTACCCGCCTACAACCTCATCAAGCGCATCACACGCTGATTTCACACCGCTGAAATAAAAAAAAATACTTGAGCGCCCGATCCTCATTCAGGGGATCGGGCGCTTGACGATTATTATTTACTGAAAGATTCCTTATTCAGCTACATTGAATATTACGATACGGTTCCAGTTGTTCACCTCGTAGGGCTGGCTGTCGGAGCCGCGGGCCGAGATCGAAAGACGGTCGGGATTGATTCCGTACTTGTTCACCAGAGCATCGTTCACTGCCTGAGCGCGGCGCTGCGAAAGTCCCATATTGTAGCTCGATGTACCGGTATCCTTGTCGGCATAGCCGATGATTGCCACATTCTGCTCGGGATTATCCTTCATCCACTGAGCCACATTGTATACATTCACCATTTCGATGTCGGAGATCTTGGCCGAGTTGATAGCGAATCTTACCGTAGCCATAAGAGGTGCGGGAGTCTCAACTACAGTTGCCTCTACCACTTCGGGGCAGGGAAGCTGCGATTCTGCGGCGGCAAGAGCGGCGGCGGTTGTTGCAAGAGCACCGCGGAGGTCATTCACCTGGCTGTTGAGATTGCTGATGTAGCCTAAGTAGTCGCAAGGATTGTAAGCCTTATAGTCGCGACCGCCGAAGTTGAAGGTAAGACCACCGTTTACTGTCACATTGATGTCTACGGGACGGCCACCGGAGATATTGTCGAAGTTATCACCATAGAAGCCTGCACGGCCTTCAGCGAAGAAATCTACATACTTGCACAGACGGAAACGGAGCTGAAGTCCTGCCGATACCGGAAGTGTCCAGGTATTGTGTTTCGGATTGCCGTCGGCATCGATGATTTCACCTGCTGGTGTATAGTCCCAGCCGTACATTCCGCCGATTCCTACGAAAGGAATAATCGAGAATACGCGTTTGCTGTTCACACCGCCCATGGAGTTGAACATATCCCACATAAGGTCGGCATTGGCATTCACGTAGTTGAAGCGATCCATGCCGCCGTGCTCGAAGTGGATAGCACCCCCGTTGAACGACAGACGCCAGCCCAGATACGGTGAGAACCATTTGCCGAAACCTACATTGTAGTTCGCCGTGAAATGGTGTTCGCGTTCACCCTTCTTGTTTGTGCCGTCTACGAAAGGTACGGCTACTCCGGCGCCTAACTGAAGGAACCAGTTGTCTTTCTTATCTGTATAGTAGTGAGTCTTGCAGGGAGTCTCATAGATCTGAGAGAATATCTCTGTCTCCTCAATAGTTACGTCCTGTGCGGAAACATGGAATGCGGGCACTGTCAGAGCCAGACAAGCAGCTGTGGTGAATAAGGATGTAGCTTTCATACTTGAATTTGGTGTTGTGAGTTGTGAGTATTTTGTTTGTTGTTATGTTTTGAAATTAAAACACAACCCGATTAAGCTTTGTTCAGCTTTCAGTTAAAAAAAATAACGCCACGGCACATTCCGTAGCTCTATTCCCTCACAATCACCAGATATTGAAGCGATAACCGAACACTGCCTCTCCGCTCAGCACACCCCCGGCATACGTCGTTTCCTTGTCGTTCACTATCGCAATATTGAACTTCCCCACCGCGCCGAAGAACCAGCGCCCCTTGTTCCACACCACCGAGAGCTTCAGGCGGTTATAGAGCGAGAACGACACCTTCTCCTCTATCGACACCACATATCCCTTACGCACTCCCACTATAGGCGACTCGCTCACACCGAACACCCACCGCGGGGCGAATACCCAGTTATACCCGTAGCCGAACCGAAGCGCATAGTTATTCGTATTCACACGATAACGGAAATCCTCCCAGGAGGCCGGAAGAAGATTCTTCAGTTCAGCAGGCAAGGTCGAAAAATCAAAATCGAGTTTCTGCGAATAAAGCGAAAATCCCGCATAGAACGACCCATGACTCTTCTTCTGAAGCCTGCTGAAATTAAAAGTCGCCGCCTCGGAGTAGCGCTTGTGAGTAAAGAAATAGTAGGCATCGAGTCCCCACGTGGAATTATTGATGCCGTTGAATGGTATATTTAGGTGTCCCGGACGCCCGTAGTCTCCGAAACGCTTTATCGTTGTTCCCACGTCATTGCGCTCCACGTAGGCCTCCGCTCCGAAGAGCATGCAGTTGAAGCCGAAGCGGAAACGTTGGCGCGACCGGTCGACGCCCGTCAGAAGCTTGCTCACATTGATATCGTAACCTACCGAAACCGCTAAATAAGTAAGGTGAATACCGGCAGAAGTCGACGGATCGCTCCGCATGAAGATTCTGTCCTTGTTCGGGAGTCTGAAACTGTACCCGTCAAGCCAGCTGTCGGTAGTGATCTTCGCATTGAACTTATACGATGTTCCCTGCACGTAGGTAGTGTCATAACCGTTGAAAAACTTATCCCCCCAGCGGTAAGTATTCACTATAAACCGCGGGAACTTGCCCATTTGCGCTATCGAATCAAGTGCAAACGAGAAAGCCGAGGCTCGCGGAGTAATTACCGTCGCCGTGATAATAAGTATCAGAAAGATTATCGACTTCTTCATTGAACCGTTTGAGACTGCAAAATTACAAAAATTTTCGCAACCGCTCCCACTCCGAACCTTTTTGCTCCACACGCGTTTTGAAATTGAAACTTCAAAAAATTTACAATAATCAAAACTCAAGAAAGGAAAACCTATGATTAACATCACTATCTGGAGCGACTTTGCTTGCCCGTACTGCTACATCGGCGAAACACGCCTGCAGCAAGCTATCGACGAACTCGACATCCGCAACGACGTTCAGATCGACTTCCGAGCTTTCGAACTCGATCCCACCGCTCCTAAAGAAGTGACTACAACCACCCCTGAGCGCTTCGCCATGAAATATCGGCTTACCGTACCTCAGGCTGAGCAGCAGATCGAGCAGATTTCTCAGCTCGGTCGCGAAGCTGGCATCGACTTCCGCTATGCTACCACGAAGTACTCCAATACCCGCGATGCTCACCGCCTCATGAAGCTCGCCGAAGAAAAATACGACCGCGAATTAGTCGGACGCCTCAACGAAGCCCTTTTCGCTGCTTACTTCACTCAGAATCTCGTCCTCGCCGACCACAAAGTCCTCACAGCAATTGCCGTTGCCGCAGGAATGGACGAAAAAGAAGTGAAAGAAATGCTCGACTCCGACCGCTATGCCGACGAAGTACGTTTCGATGAGCGCGAAGCAGCTATGCGTGGCATCCACGGCGTACCCTACATGCTCATCAACGGCTCTTTCGCAATCCCCGGTGCAATGTCGACCGAAGGATTCAAGGATGCGCTCCGTCGAGCAATCCCTAAGCAGGAAAAAACTTCCGATGCCAAACCCGCCGAGCGTCCCCACGTTTGCGGGCCCGACGGATGTCAGTTACTCTAACCTTCAAGAATAAGGAATAGACATCATGGTAAAAGAACTGACAGTCTATGGAGTATTTGCAGAGAATTGCTATCTCTACATCGACCCCGTGTCTAAATCAGGATTCCTCATCGACCCCGGAGCCCAGCCCGGGGTCATTTACGACACGATCGTCCGCAACGGTTGGCACATCGAGAAAATTCTCCTCACTCACGGACACTTCGATCACACCGGCGCCGCTGAAATCCTCCGCCAGAAACTCGGAGCGCCTATCTACATCTATCCCTCCGATGCTCCTTACCTCACCGACACGTACCTCAACTTAAGCGAAAACTCTACACCCGTCGTAATCGACCACTACGAAGAACTCTACGACGGCGAGATCATTCGCCTCAAAGCCAACTCCTCATTCTTCCTAAAGGTGATCCACACACCCGGGCACACTCCCGGCTCAGTCACTTATTACTCCCCTACTGAAGACGTGGCATTCGTGGGTGACACACTCTACGAGCACGGCCCGGGCCTCACCAACTTCCCCGGCGGAGATCCCGCAACCCTGCCAACCTCTATCCTCAACAAAATCCTCACACTCCCGCCTGACACCCTCCTCCTCTCGGGTCACTCCTCCCCTATCACCGTGGCCCAAGAGCGGCAGCTCCTCCTGCGCTAACTTTCCCCACCCCGGGATTTCCACACATCATCGGCACATTTCTCATATTACCTTTGCAGCAAAAACTAACTAAAGGTAAAATGAAACCCCGCCAACGCCGAAGACTTCCCAACATCACCCTCGAGTTCGCAA
>CAYYQS010000141.1:0-5570 GCA_964472555.1 uncultured Bacteroides sp. | reverse complement strand
ATCGAGCGAAACATCGGCATGAGCACAGACCACCACTCATACGCGCTCGTCGGCGCACTCCTCGACCGCGACGCGCGCAAAGCATTCGCCTGCATCGCCTACTTCCAGAGCAACCCAAAGGCAGTACCGCTCCAAATGGCCGTAGCCACAATCTTCAACAGCTTCGCCGACCTCCTCATAGCATATTACGCCCCCGGCCGTACCGACGCCGCAATCACAGAAGCACTCAACCTCCGCAACCAATACGCACTCCGCCGCATCCGCAGCGGAATGGCCAACTACAACCCCTTCCAGCTCATCGAAATCCTCGGTGCAATCCGCCGTTTCGACGCACAGAGCAAAGGAATAGGCTCGCGGCAGAACGAACATCGTCTCTTCCACGAGCTTATCTTCCACATCCTCTCAGCGCCCGGAAACATCCGGGGATAGCCCGGGAGGATGAATATATAAATAAGTAGATCCTTCGATTATAAGATTAGACCGGCATTGTCCACCCACATCGTAGTGCCCGGAGTACCCGTATAAGGATCACCGCTACCCGACGAGAACATCACGATCATGTGAGTCGGTGTCGCATCGGCATCATCCCAGCCAACCTCTACCACAGGCACCATCTTACCCTTCGAGTTGCGCGTATAGTAGCTCTTCTCCTCAGGAATCAGACCCATGCGGCTCGTATAGCCCGGCTGCGAAGTAATATCGCCGTAGCGCACCTTCAGCCGGTGATCGTTCACCCAGCCATTTGTATTGCGCCCCAGAAGCTCGCGACCCGTGCCTACGCGCTTCGCGTACACATTCCCTGCGGCATCCTCCCAGCGGTGCTGAAGATAGATTATCACCTCAGCCTTATCCTTCCCGGGCACGGTCTTCTCCTTGCTGAATCCGCTCGAATAAATCATGTCACCATCAGGAATCTCAAGCTTATAGTCATAGCGAAGAGCCTTCGGACGCTTAGTATAAGGAACACCCATCACCATTTTAGAATACGGATCAGAAGTCGACTTCACAGGCTCGAGCATCTCACCGAGGAAAATACTCCCCGACACCAGCACACGGATATTCACAATACCCATAGCCTTGCATTCCTCTATCGCCGTCGAAAGCTTAGCGCATTTATTTCCCGCCGAACGCTCGTCGGGCGAAACCGTATTGCTCACCTTGGTCACACCGCACACCTTAGCCATTACATTCGACGTAGCCCACGGCGAACCGCCGCGGTTGGTATAAGGAATATCACCGACTATCGTTGCCGTCGGACCGATTTCAAAGCATTGTTTCTGATTGCCCCCGATAATACGCGACTCCTTGATATTGCGCGTTATCCAGTTGTTGAAATCTCCGTAAGGAAGCATTTCTACAGTTTGAGCGGCCATGATAGAAGGCACTGCGGCTATTGCAGCCGGTAAAATATAAGTGCGGAGCAGTGTGATGAGTTTCATAGGATCTACTTGAAAAGTGGTTATTACTTGAATCTATGCATTTACAACACCTCTCAACCCCCGCTTGTTCACACCCTCGCGCAAAAAAGCGGATGCACCTCCATAGAGATGCATCCACCGTATAATATCGTGAGATCCACGTAGATTATTCTGCGATTACTTCGAAAGGAATTTCTACGCTTACCTCCTTGTGGAGCTTAACGTTAGCGGTGTAGTCACCAACTTCCTTGATAGATTCCTTGATTTCGATGATCTTGCGGTCTACATTGAATCCGAGCTTCTCGAGTGCCTCTGCAATCTGGATAGCGTTTACCGATCCGAAGATTGTGCCCGTAGCACTGGTCTTGGCTCCGATAGTAAGCTTGATATCCTTAAGCTGAGCTGCAAGAGCTTCTGCATCAGCCTTGATCTTGGCGAGCTTGTGTGCGCGCTGGCGCTGGTTCTCGGCAAGCACCTTGAGTGCCGAGGGAGTTGCGATCACAGCCTTACCGGTAGGAATGAGGTAATTGCGGCCGTATCCGTCTTTTACTTCAACAACGTCGTCCTTGTATCCCAGGCCCGAAACGTCTTCTTTAAGAATGATTTTCATATTGGTTCCTTCGGTAAGCGGGTTATTTCATCAGGTCGGTTACATAGGGAAGAAGAGCCAGGTGACGGGCACGCTTCACTGCCTGTGCCACGCGACGCTGGAACTTCAGCGAGGTTCCCGTAATGCGGCGGGGAAGAATCTTACCCTGCTCGTTCAGGAATTTCTTAAGGAATTCCGGATCCTTGTAGTCTACGAAGTTGATGCCGAAACGTTTGAAACGGCAGTATTTTTTCTTCTTCACGTCAACCGACATAGGTGTCAGGTAGCGGATTTCTGATTGTGTCTGTGCCATGATTTAGTCCTCCTTGTTTTCTACGGGTTGAGCCTGGGGCTGGGCGGCACGGCGAGCGCGACGCTTCTCGGCATACTGTGCCGCATATTTGTCCTGACGGAATGTGAGCCAGCGGAGAACGCGCTCGTCACGACGGAAAGCGGTCTCAAGGGTGCGGATCACCTTGGGGTCGGCATTGAACTCTATGAAATTGTAGAAGCCGGTCGACTTCTTGTCGATGGGATATGCGAGCTTGCGCAGACCCCAGTCTTCGCTGTTGACGATTTCTGCACCATTGTCGGTCAGAACCTTAGCGAACTTTTCTACCGCTTCCTTCATCTGTGCATCAGACAAAACGGGAGTTAAAATGAAAACGGTTTCGTACTGCATTTTAGGTTGATAATTAAGTGATTAGTTTTGCGGAATATTTTTCCGGCTGCAAAGATACTACTTTTTTGCTTAACAGCCAAATTTTTCGCAATCCTACTTCATAACTCTGACTTATTACTTATTACCTATTATCACTTTCCGGCGATTATGGATATAGACACCGGGCGTAGTCGGCTCAGCAATGCGTATACCCGTCAGAGTATACCAGCTGTCATCATCAGGAATCTGCGTCTCCACAGTCACATCGTCCACACCCGCGCCCCAGAGCTCGGAGCCAAGCAGACCGAACGACGCCACCTCGACATTCACGCCACCCTGATTCTCAGTCACCTTAAGACGGTAGTGCTTGAAAGCCTCTCCGTGATTCGCATTCTTCACCGAATAATCCTCATTCAGAATACCAGCCCGACGCAGACGGTCAACACTCTCAAGAAGGAAAATACCGCTCAGCGCAACCGACGCATCGTAAGCAGCCAGATTAGCCTCACCACGGTCCTGCCAGTTAGCCATCACAGTCATATCAGGCTTCACAAGAGCCGAAAGATAAAGCGAACGCGCATTCTCCACCAGATAGTTCGCATACCGCGTCTGACGCTCCTCATCAAGAAGCCCCGACAGCACCCAGTCAGCAATATAGCGTATATAGATACCCTTGAACATACCGCCGTCGCCCTTGCCGCTCTCACACATTATCCCCTTCGGAGAATACCACCGGCTGTCCATACTCTTGTCAAGAAGATCAACAGCCACATCATAGTATTCACGGTTCTTCGTAGCGCGATAGAGCTCAAGCAGACCGCCCGTCCACGTTCCCTGATTGTAAGTGAACGCCCACCCGCGGTTATCCTGCGACGGACTATCCTTCACAAACCCGTCGTCGAAGAGATTATACTTCACCATGAAATCATATATCTTCTTCGCCTTGTCAAGGTAGTGCTGCTCACCCGTCTTGCGGTAAAGCATCGCCGCCGCAAGCATCGCAGGAGCATTCGAGCACGAATTCTTGCTGTCCACCGTTCCAGTCTCGCTCCCGTAGTTCCACCGGATACCACCTACCGAGTTATCCCACCCGTCATTCCAGATCCAGTCGAAAAGCTGCTTCGCCTCATTGAACCAAGCCGTCGGATTACCCTTCAGAGTCTCCGAAGCGCGGATGCACGCAAGGCACATCCAGTCCATATCGTCGAAAAACGAATTCCACAGATCACGCCGTCCAGCATCATAAGCCACATACATACCGCTTCGTATGCTCCGTGCGCGGTTCTCGTACCCCGACTGACCCGTACGCCCGAAAGCATCTACATATGCATCCACAGCATGTGCCATCCACCAGTAGTTATACCCCCAGTTGATATCCTGCTCAACACTGTTCCAGCTATGGATCAGATACTTCCCGCCCCAGTAGTCGCGGTAGAACTTACGGTCGAGCATCGTATAGAGCTTATCGAGGGCATCCTCGAAGTCAATCTTCTGCCCCGACTTTCCTAATGTGTACTCAAAAGCACAGTTCTCCCCGTCGAAATTAGGCATATTGGCCTGCATGTCCAGCGTAACCCACTCCTCACCGTCATTCGACGCCAGAAGCTCCCACACAGCCGGACGCTTATTCTTATTCGATATCGGGCCCACACCTAAAGTATAGCCCGTTATAGCCACCGGATCATCGAAATCATACTGCACCGACGCCGACCATGCACGCTCATCAGTCACACCATTGTCGTACATCTCCTTGCTCACAGTCACAGCCCCGCCAAGCGACTCAGGATAGATCACCGGAGCATTGTCGATACCGAGAAGCTGAAGCTCCGCCAGAGACGCCGACGTCCCCCCGTCCTTCACCTTCACAATCTCCACCTTGTACTCCGTGTAGTCCCCCGCCGAAGTAGCGCGCCACACACTGTTCGTGTAGCCAAGGGGGAAATTCATAGCCATGGCACGGATAAGCACAGCCCACTCACCACCGGCATTGCGCCCGTAAACATTCGCCCGCGAAGGAGCACCATTCAGAATATCCGACGCCACGAAGTTAACACCCGTCACACGCACAGGATAGTCAAAAGTATACACCAGCGACATATCGCCACCGATCGTCGCCACAGTCATATCATCTCCGTCAGTCAGCGCCTCAGGCACATTCACAGTCCCCGACGTCAAAGTCGCGCGGCTCAGAAGATTACTCTCATACACAGTCTGCTGGCCCCAGGCAGCAAAAGCCCCAAGCAGCAGACCAACTGTCAATATACGGTTCATAAATAGTCCTCTTATTTTTATTTTCCTGCAAAAATAGCACATTATCCCCTCCCCTTTGTCAAAAATAGCGACAATTCTGTCTCTTTCTCTCCACACCACACCCGCAGGCCGCCAAACTTCACGCAACGGGGTTTGTCTATGGGTGGTTCATATTTCCCGGATTCCGGGATATCCGCACATCACGGCATCATTTCTTACCTTACCTTTGCACCCAAAAACTAACTAACGATGAAACCCCGCCAACGCCGAAGACTCCCCAACATCACCCTCGAGTTCGCAAGATGGTTCGGCCGTCCCCTCCGCTGGTGGGAACGAAACATCATCTTCACCCTCGAGCGACAGCGCCGCCGTGGCGCCGCTATCACCGCCCACATCGTCGATTATCCCGGTACCGACTCAACCGACGTACTCGTCGGATACATCAACTGGTACATGACCCTCCTCCCCGGTACCGACCTCGTAATCCTCGACAAAAGCATCAAGGACGCCTATAAGTTAAAGTTCCGCTTCGTCCGCCGCCCTCTGGCTATCGCCTCCGAGCGGCGCCCCAACGCCCTGCGCGGTACCTCATTCAAAATCCTCTACGCGCACGACCTCTCCCCCAAGAACGCCAAACTCCTCCACCGCTACG
>CAYYQS010000140.1:0-5579 GCA_964472555.1 uncultured Bacteroides sp. | reverse complement strand
GGCGAAGGTATATGCTCTCAGTAATACGATTATGCAGTCCTCCCGGATTTTCAATGAGCTTGTCTACCATCCACGATGTGGAAGATCCGGTGGCAATGAATACTATATCCTCTTGATTTGCAGCCCAGCTATTCCAAAAATACTCCAGTGAACTGACGAAATCTGACCGCTGTGTATCAATCCACGGCATTTCGTCAAAAAAAACAATCTTCTTTCTATCAGTCGGAAGTGACTCAAGGTATTCTTCAAGAGCATCGAATGCATCACTCCATGTGTTTAACCCTTTCACTTTGATTTTAGCATACTTGCTCAACGCTTTTGCAAAGTTGGCCAATTGCTTTTTACTCGAAAGATTGTGACCGCCTACGAATTTGAAGTCATATGTCTTATTGAAAAACTGTTCAATAAGGAAAGTCTTACCAATTCGTCGACGTCCATATACGATGATAAATTCAGATTGGTCTGAATCTAAGCACCTTTGCAGTTGCTCACATTCTTTATGCCGGGCAATAAGTTTATCTGTCATATCCTTTGAAATTTTTTTACAAAGGTACAACATTTAATCGGCAACATCAAACGAGTTTTACCCAAAAATCGCTTTTGAAATCGACTTTTGGGTAAAACTCGTTATAGTATTTACAACAGGCCCGACATATACAGCGAGAAAGAACACTACACGTACACCTATAAATCCCTTAATCAACTTCCGTTTCTCTCATAATTAAAAGAATATAGAGAATCTCAAGTTCGTTCTTTGGAACCAAGAAATATATCGGACAGTAATAAAAAATCCGTCGATTTATTTGGTCAACTAAAATATTAGTTTTAACTTTGCGCCATAACTAATATAATAGTTTATGGCAAGACCTAAGAATAATACACCAAGACTCACCGAAAAGGAGAGCGAACTGATGAAGATTCTTTGGAGTGAGGGTGCTCTAACCGTTCGACAGATACTCGAGCATTATGAAGACCCGAAACCCCATTTCAATACAGTATCCACAACAGTGCGTATACTTGAAGATAAAGGATTTGTCGGCCACGAAGTGATACCCGGAGGCTACAGATACTACGCCATTGCAAGTATCGACGATTTCCGCAAGAAGTCTATGGCTGAAGTTGTCAGCAGTTTCTTCGGCAACTCCTATAAGTCTGCCGTTTCCGCTCTTGTGGCAGACGAAAAAATTTCTGCCGACGAACTTCGCGAAATATTAAAAATGATCGACGATAACAACAAATAATTATGGGGACATTAACTTCATACGCTATTCACAGCTCGATATATTTGCTTGCCGGGTATATAATCTATAAATGGCTGATGGCAGGTGAAAAGCAAATGAAGATGAATCGCGCCACATTGCTTTTAATCTACGTCATTGCTTTTGCAGCCTTGCCAATTGCATACCTGAGCAAAAACAGTGCTATTACCTCCGGAATGCCCCTCTCTGCGAATAGCATTCAGGTTGAGCCGTTTAATTTTGTTTCCGCCGACACAAACGAGGGTGCTGTATGGGCAACCATGATAGTCTATACCTACATTCTCGGTGTGATAGTTACGACCGTTTGGTCAATAATCTCCTACATCAGAATCAATCGTCTGATAGCTTCCGGCAAAATATCTGCCTACACTGATAATATCAAATTAGTAATTTTGCCTAATGGAAAAGCCGCACCCTTCAGTTGGATGAATTATATTGCAATGACTGAAGATGATTATAGCACCGGCGGAGAAGTGATAATCGCTCATGAACTCGCTCACATACATCATCGCCACTGTTTAGATTTAATTATATCACAGTTGGTGTGTATCTTCCAATGGTTCAATCCCGCAGCATGGCTCATGCGCGAAGAATTGAAGACCGTACATGAATTTCAGGCCGACGATACCGTGATCAATTCCGGCATCGAGCCGCGCCAATATCAAATGTTATTAATTAAAAAGGCTGTCGGCACTCGTTTCCAGTCGCTTGCCAACAGCCTGAATCACAGTAATCTCAAAAAACGTATCACTATGATGTACACTCAAAAGTCATCGGCAGGGCGCAAAATGCGCGTCCTCGCCCTCGTGCCGGCAATCGCCTTGGCGCTCGCGGTATCCAACATCCCCGCTGTAGCATCTACCATTTATGCGACATCCGAGGTAAAAGTATCACCCGTTTCGGCACGCAACATTTCCGCCAACAAAGTTAGCGAAAATTCTATCGCTGCACAAACGGCTCTCACCGACAACCAGGACAACGTTGCCAAGCCCGCCGAAGTACTCCCTCAATATCCCGGAGGTGAGTTCGCAATGATGCAATTCCTCATAAACAACCTGAAATATCCGGCCGAGGCAGAAGCAGCTCACCAAGAGGGTCGTGTTGTCGTCAAGTTCGTTGTCAAGGCAGACGGCTCAATAGGTGAAACCGAAGTTATACAGTCTGTTTCCCCTTCACTCGATGCTGAGGCAGTTCGAGTAATCAAAGCCATGCCCAATTGGACTCCCGGCAAATCAAACGGCCAGGCTGTAGACTGCACTTACACCCTGCCCATAAAATTCAAACTCCCTCCTGCCAAAAAAGAAACGAAGTAAATAAATAACTACAGTTATTTCATTAATTATTCCGGGGGATGTGCTTGCACATCCTCCTTTTCATTATCCAAGGCCTTTTCTAATATTTGGCGGTATCAGAAATAATACCTAAATTTGCGTGTACAACCAATTTATGAAGATAAAAAACATTCGCTTTACCAGCACCCATATAATTGGAGTGGACGAATTAGGGATTGAAAGATCTCAGTCCCTTCTTTGGTATCCCGGTTTGAAAAACGCCACTGAAGAACAGCGGGAGAACTACGAAGTAGGCATGGACGGCTTCCACTGGCGAAATGTCGACGAAGATGTAAGCTTTGAAAGCTTCTTCTATGATGATGCCGAACCCACTCCGATGCAACGTTTCTTCTTAACCCATAGGGAAATAAAAATTTCCGAGTTCGCCAAAATGATTGGAATTGATGCCACATTGCTGCGCAATTATATAAATGGTTTCAAGAAGCCATCACAAGCTCGTGAACAAGCCATATTAGCCGGAATCCACACACTTGCCCGAGAGTACGCGGCCACTACATTTTAGACACCAATTCCAATATGAATTTCGACATAATCCCTGCGCGCCCTGAAGATGCCGCTTTCATCGCCCGAGCCATACTCACTGCTATCGGCGACGAACTCACCTTGCACATGGCCGGAAGTGCCGACCGCGTCCGCCTGGTAGAGGAAGTATTTACCAGACTCGCAGCCCGCGAGGACTCCCAGTACAGCTACCGCAACACCCTCATTGCAGTCACTCCGGAGGGTGAACGCGCCGGAGCCGTGGTGTGCTACGACGGCGCCCTGCTCTATGGATTGAGGCAGGCTTTTATCGACGAAGCAAACCGGCTTTTAGGGTGGAACGTCACCCAGGAGGAGTTTACCGACGAAACCTCTCCCGACGAAGTGTATCTCGATTCCCTCATGGTCGTGCCAGAATACCGTCGCCACGGCCTTGGCACCCGGCTGATCGAGGCCGCTAAGGAAAAAGCCGCGAGCATGGGCAAACCTCTCGGCCTGCTTGTCGACTTCGACAACCCCAATGCCCGCCGCCTCTACAAAAGCGTCGGATTCAGGAGCGTGGGCCGACGCCCCTTCGCCGGAAAAGAAATGGAGCATTTGCAGCTTTGAGTATGCTTTACGCTTGGTGCGCTACGTTATTTTTTGTACTTTTGCACATTAAACATGGCACAGCACTCAGCGCATAGAATCGTGATGCGAGACATCCTCAAATATGTCGTTCCCCTCATCGTAAGTGTGGGGCTCTGCTGGCTCCTGTTTCACGATGTCGACTTCAGCGCGATGCTCGCCATAGTGCGCACCGAGTGCTCATGGGGGTGGATAGTGCTGTGCCTGGCATTATCAGTGATTTCTCACATATTCCGGGCCATGCGCTGGGGCATACAACTGCGTGCGCTCGGCATCAACGCCCCTCTCTACGTGCTCATCTACAGCATCTTCGGCACCTACGCCGTCAATCTCGTTTTCCCGCGTCTCGGTGAAATATGGCGTTGCGGCTACATCGCAGGACGCCAGCAGACACGCTTCGCCCCCGTCTTCGGCTCAATGGTGGCTGACCGCCTTGCCGATACTATTGCCGTCGGGCTCATAGTAGTGCTTACATTTATCCTCGCAGCGCCCCAACTCACAGCATTTCTTTCCGACAGCTCGGCGACCTACGCCTCCATAGCGCGGATGATAGCCTCCCCCTGGCTCTGGGGCGCGATAGCCCTCTGTGCCGTCCTTCTGTGGTTTGCACTCGCGCGGAGCCGCTTCGCAGCGCGCATCAAAGAGGCCCTGCTGGAATTGTGGAAAGGTTTCGCGGTAGTGCTCCACATGCCCGGCCGCTGCCTCTGGTTCTTCCTCGTTTTCGCCGTGTGGGCTTGCTACTTCCTCCAGCTCTACGTGGCCTTCTACGCCTTCCCCTTCACCACAGAAGTCATCGCAAAATACGGCATGACAGCAGCCCTGGTCACCTTCGTTCTCTCAAGCATATCCATGGGAGTACCCTCCAACGGCGGCATAGGCCCATGGCAGTGGGCCGTGATGATCGCCCTCGGCTTCTACGGCGTGGGGCGTGAGCCTGCAGCAGCCTTCGCCAACATCGTCCTCGGCAGCAACACATTACTTCTGATTATCCTCGGGCTAATAACCTTCACAGGAATAGCACTCGATAAAAAACATTCTAAGAAAATACAAACAGAAAAATCATAACCCGCAAAAATGGCAAAAGTTATCATTATCGGAGCAGGAGGCGTGGGCACCGTCGTGGCCCACAAGTGCGCCCAGCACCCTGAAGTATTCTCGGAAATCGTCATCGCATCGCGCACACGCAGCAAGTGCGACGCCGTAGCCAAAGCTATCGGAGCAAAAAATATCTCCACCGACTCGGTAGATGCCGACAGCGTCGACCAGCTCGTCGAGCTCTTCAACCGTCACAAACCCGAAATGGTGATCAACGTAGCTCTCCCCTATCAGGATCTCACCATTATGGAGGCTTGCCTCAAGTGCGGTGTAAACTACCTCGACACTGCCAACTACGAACCTAAAGACGAAGCGCACTTCGAGTATTCATGGCAGTGGGCCTACCGCGAGAAATTCGAGAAAGCCGGACTCACCGCAATCTTAGGCTGCGGATTCGACCCGGGAGTATCGGGCGTATTCACAGCCTACGCCGCAAAGCACTGGTTCAGCGAAATGGAATACCTCGATATCGTCGACTGCAACGCCGGTGACCACGGTAAAGCCTTCGCCACAAACTTCAACCCCGAAATCAACATCCGCGAAATCACTCAGAACGGCCGCTACTGGCAGGACGGCAAATGGGTCGTGACCAAGCCCCTGGAGTTCCACCAGCCCCTCACCTACCCTAACATCGGCCCCCGCGAATCCTATCTCCTCTATCACGAAGAGCTCGAATCGCTCGTGCAGAACTTCCCCACAATCAAACGCGCACGCTTCTGGATGACCTTCGGCCAGGAATACCTCACACACCTCCGCGTGATTCAGA
>CAYYQS010000139.1:0-5580 GCA_964472555.1 uncultured Bacteroides sp. | reverse complement strand
AATCCCCCAGGTCTTGACCGAAGCAAGGGTATCGGGTTGTAGCGGCGCGATGTAGTAAGCTTTCCCTTTTTTCGTTTCTATATCTATGGCTTTTTCCGCTGAAAAATATCTGGCGATGCTCAAGGAAGGAGGAGCGTCGCTCGCATTACAAATCAATCCTTGTGAAATTATCACGGCACCGTGGACCATAATGAAGTGCCGCTATGGGTGCCCGCGCTATGGTCATAACCGCTCTTGTCCGCCTTTTGCTCCGTCCTATAAGGAAACGCGGGCGATACTCGACAGTTTTTCGATTGCATTGATTTTCAGTATACCGGATATGTCGAAAGGCACTCCTCTTGCGATTAAACTCATGCGCTCGCTCGCTACCGACGGCTATTACAAGGCTCTGGCTTTCGGCACGGGGCCTTGCACAAGGTGTGAGAAGTGCATGCTCTCCGATTGCCCGCAACCCTACGATGTCGCCCCTTCCATGGAAGCCTGCGGCATAGATGTGTTCGGAACGGTGAAGAATCTTGGTCTGCCCATCGACACCAATCCGCAACCCGGGAAGCCCCTCAATTGCTACGGCCTGATACTGGTTGAATGATTTCGCGGTTTCGTTTTTAATTAGTAATTTTGTAGCCGTAACCCTACAACTTCACTCATTATGGATGCAAAGGACAAAAAGAATATATTCATAATAGCAGGTACAGCTGTGCTTGCAGTGCTTGCAGGCTGGTTGGTTTTTTCAACGGTTAAAGCTAATAAGGCTGCCGACAAGGCCCGGGCCGAAATGGAGCAGCTCCAACTCGATATCGCTCAGAAAGAGCTTGAAAGGGAGTATCAGGACCTCAACAGCGAGTTCGAGCAATTTGAGAATTCTCGCAAATACATCACTGACGATTCCATTAAGCGTGAACTTAATGATAAATACGAAGCCGCACGTATTCAGGTTGAAAAACTCCAGCAGGAACTCGCTAATCAGAAGCATAAGAGTGCCGCTGAAATTGCCAAACTGCGTGGCGAAATCGACACCCTCCGCGGTCTTCTCCGCCATTATGTAGAAGAAATAGATCGCCTTAATAAAGAAAACGAGGCTCTCCGCACCGAGAACACCCAGGTGAAGGAGCAGAACCGCAAACTATCCTCTCAGGTCAGCGAAACCACTCGCAAGAACGAAGTGCTTAGTGAGCGTATGACTCTGGCTGAGCGCCTCAACGTGACAGGTCTCACTCTTACACCCCTCAACAAGAAAGGCAAGAATGAGAAGAAAGTGAGCAAAGCCGTGCAGCTCGTGGTTACCTTCACTATTCCCCAGAATAATTCTACGCCAGTTGGAGAAAAAGACATCTACATGCGAATCATTTCTCCTTCCGGTCAGCTTCTCGGCAATGGGGGACGCTTCCCCTTCGAAGGTGGTAGTGTGGAATATACCGCAAAGAAGGTAGTTGAATATGAAGGTGAAGAAATCACAGGCATCCATATATATTATGATGTCGATACACCCCTCATCGCAGGAGACTATACAGTAGAACTTTTCGCAGACAATTTCCGTCTTACTTCCCGTCATTTTAATCTCAACTGATTCCGGTCTGATGACAGTGATCGAGCAACTCTACCAGGCTGCCAACTCGATAGAAGTCAATACAGTAGGCTCAATATATAAGCTCCTGCTGAGTATGGCTCTCGGTGCCGTGGTCGGTTTCGAGCGCCGACGCAAAGGCCAGAGTGCCGGCGTGCGCACGTTCTCTCTCATTTCAATGGGAGCAACCCTCGCCATGCTGCTGTCTATCTACGTTCCTCAGGAATATATGGGACTTAAGAACGGCGATCCCGGCCGAATTGCCGCTCAGGTTATCACCGGCATAGGTTTTCTCGGAGCCGGTGCGATAATTCAGATGAAAGGATCGGTGCGTGGTCTCACCACTGCTGCCGGTATCTGGATGGTAGCCATTATCGGCATGGCAGTCGGTCTCGGCATGTATTGGCTTTCTATCATAGCTTGTCTCCTCATACTTTTCATTCTCGTACTTCTCGAGCGCATTGAAGTACTGCTCAGCCGTGGTTCGGAGGCGAGAATCATCCGCATACGGAGCGGGGCGATCATAACCGATATTGATGCTTACCGTAAAGTGCTTGCAGAACACCATATTCATCTGAGCAACTTCTATGTGGAATATAACTATGCGGAGTCGGAGACGACGCTCAATCTCGTGGTACTCCTGCGGGAGTCTACCGACTATATCAATCTCTTCTCGGAGTTCAGAAAACTCTTCCCTACAAAATCCATCACTCTAGCCAATCAGTTAAGTATCTGAATCTATGAATATAGAAGGACTTATTTCCGATCTTGCCTTTATTCTGCTTCTCGGTGCAATAGTCACTGTACTTTTCAAGTGGATTAAACAACCGGTAGTTCTCGGTTACATAGTGGCAGGATTTCTTGCCAGTCCTCATTTTACCTACATCCCGTCGGTAGCCAATGAAGATAATATTGACTTCTGGGCTCAGATCGGAATCGTTATCCTGCTTTTCTCTCTTGGCTTGGAGTTCAGCTTCAAGAAGTTGCTTAATTCCGGTGGGTCGGCGATAGTTACCGCGCTCATTATTATCACCGGTATGATGTGCACGGGCATGGCAATCGGTCATCTGTTGCACTTCAGCTTTATCAATAGCCTTTTCCTCGGAGGTATGCTTTCCATGTCATCCACCACTATCATCATCAAAGCCTTTACGGACATGGGTCTCAGGCAGAAGAAGTTCGCCTCGCTCGTACTTGCCGTACTTGTGGTGGAAGACCTCTTTGCGGTGTTGATGATGGTGCTCCTTTCGTCGATAGCGATAAACAACAGTGTAGAAGGCAGCGAACTCCTCTACAGTGTCGCAAAACTTGTTTTCTTCCTCATAAGCTGGATACTTGTGGGAGTCTACGTGCTTCCCTCCTTGCTCAACCGCATACGTCGCTTCCTCAATAGCGAGACACTCCTCGTGGTGTCCATGGGGCTTTGCCTCGGCATGGCTGTATTCTCGGTTTACTGCGGTTTCTCGCTTGCTCTCGGAGCCTTCGTCATGGGCTCTATTCTTGCCGGAACTTCCTATGCCGAGCGCATTGAGCATGTTGTCGAGCCGGTGAAAAATCTTTTTGGAGCGGTTTTCTTCATTTCGGTAGGTATGATGGTTCAGCCCACTATTCTCGTCACTTACTGGCCGATGATTCTCATTCTCTCCCTTTCGGTAATCGTGGGCATGATCTTGTTCGGTACTACCGGTATGCTTGTCACCGGCCAGACGCTTCGCGTGGCCATTCAGTCGGGTTTCTCGCTTACCCAGATAGGTGAGTTCGCATTCATTATAGCCACTTTAGGCATGTCTCTCGGAGTGCTCGACAGCTCGATTTATCCTATCGTTGTAGCAGTGTCGGTAATCACTACGTTTACTACTCCGTATTTTATTAAGCTCTCCGATCCGGCCTACAATTTTGTGGAGAAGCACCTTCCCGAAAAGCTCCATTTCCTTATCGACCGCTATCATAAGGACGCTGACCGAAGCGGCGCTACCGGGCGCCGTTGGGGTAGGGTATTACGTCGCAATTTCACCAGGATACTAATTTATTCGATAGTACTCATCGGCATAATCCTTCTTTCAGAAAGATTCCTTCTGCCCTTTATCAATGGTATTATTCCTGATTGGAGCCGTCTCATCTGTCTGGCAGTAACTCTCGCCATAATGTCACCGTTCCTTCTTGCCATTATCGTAGGGCCTTCAGCAGGACACCAGTCCGAAGAAGAAAAGGAGTGTGAGAAAGTGCCTGTCGTCGTCACGGGTATTTTCCGTTTCATCATTGCCATTGCTTTCGTAGTGCGCACGGTGATGATATTCTATTCGGCACGCACGGGTCTTGTCGCCGCATTTGCGGTAGGTGTTCTTATCACTCTGGTATTTTCAAAGCGTGCCCGCAAGGGGATGTACAGAATAGAGAATAAGTTTTTCGACAATCTCAACGAGCGGGAGCTCCGGCGAAGCGGCAAGAAGAATGCCGTGGTATACGACCTTCATCAGGCATTTATGACCGTCGCTGCAGGGTGTCCTTTTGCCGGAGAACGCCTCCGCGACTCTAATATCCGCCGCAACTACGGGGTGAATATCGTGGGCATTCAACGAGGGGCCAGATACATACCAGTTCCAAACGGTGATACGAGGGTTTTCCCCGGCGATATAATTTCCGTCATAGGTACCGATGAACAGATAGAGCGCATGCTTCCTGAAGTCGAGAAAGGTCTTCCTGAAAATTCCGACTCCTACGATCCTTCTGATTTTCACCTTACCAGCATAATGCTCAGCCCTAAGTCGCCCTTGATAGGTCTGACACCTGTCACGGCTTCTCTTACAGATAAATACCGCGCACTTGTTGTAGCTGTCGATAGAGGAGAGGAGCATATCGATTCGCGCCCCGATCTTGTATTTGAACCCGGCGATGTACTGTGGTTGGTGGGCCGACCGGCAGAGATGAATAAACTGAAATAATATAAACAGCATAATATCAGAGCAATGTCAAACGAATTATATGACCTCCGCGGTGTGTCGGCTTCTAAGACCGATGTACACTCTGCGATAAAGAATATCGACAAGGGCATCTTCCCGGGTGCGTTCTGCAAGATTGTTCCCGATTATCTGGGTGGAGACCCCGAGTGGTGCAATATCATGCATGCCGACGGAGCGGGCACAAAGTCGTCGCTTGCCTATGCCTATTGGCGTAAGACCGGCGACCTCAGCGTATGGAAAGGAATCGCACAGGATGCTCTGATAATGAATATCGACGACTTGCTCTGCGTCGGAGCTACAGATAATATCCTTCTTTCGTCCACTATCGGCCGCAACAAACGCCTTGTTCCCGGAGAGGTGATTTCAGCTATCATCAACGGTACCGAGGAGCTTCTCGATGATCTTCGCGCTAATGGCGTGAATGTTTATTCTACAGGTGGTGAGACCGCCGACGTAGGCGATCTCGTGAGAACGATCATCGTAGACAGTACCGTGACATGCCGTATGCGTCGCGCCGATGTCATCGACAATTCGCGCATTCAGGCCGGAGACGTCATTGTAGGTCTGGCTTCTTATGGAAAAGCGGCCTACGAATCGGAGTATAACGGCGGCATGGGAAGCAATGGTCTTACTTCAGCCCGCCACGACGTGTTCTCGAAAGCTGTGGGTGACGAATTCCCCGAGACGTACGATAATGGACTCCCCGAAGAGGTCGTTTACTGCGGGTCGAAAGGTCTCACTGACGAGATTGAGGGCGTGCCTCTGAACGCCGGAAAGCTTGTCCTTTCGCCCACACGTACCTATGCTCCGGTAATCAAGGCTGTGCTTGATGCCCTCCGCCCCGAAATTCATGGCATGATACATTGCTCGGGAGGCGCTCAGACGAAGATTATGAACTTCGTCCGAAATAAGCACGTTATTAAGGATAACTTCTTTGACATACCGCCTCTCTTCGACCTCATACGTCGGCAGTCGGGAGCTGAACCGCGTGAAATGTACCGTGTGTTCAACATGGGACACCGCATGGAAATATATGTCGCTCCCGAGGATGCCGAA